>JBDQKN010000152.1:0-5230 GCA_040263235.1 Ilumatobacteraceae bacterium | reverse complement strand
GAGGTAATGCATTCGTTCCTGTAGGCACCACTGAGGTGGGTGGGAGAGATTGTGACCAAAGTCACTTATCCCGGCTCAAAGTGTGTAAACATTTGTGGGCCAACCAGGCAACTAGGAGGTTCATCCATGAATCAAGTCATGCTGTCGGGCGACAACTACACCTTGGTGTACAACGCCCTTTCTTTTGGCACCGCAGTGATGCTCGGTGCCTTCGTCTACTTCCTCACGCAGATCAACAGCGTGGCGAAGGCCTACCGCTCTGGCGTCGCTGTTTCCGCAGTGGTTGTTGGAATCGCGGGCTATCACTATTACCGAATCTGGTCGGGATTTGCCGCCGGTGAGATGAATGAGGGCTATCGGTACGCCGACTGGCTGATCACCGTTCCACTCTTGGTGATCGAGTTACTCATTGTCTTGGGCGTTGCAAATGAAGTCCGCAAGAGCCTCATGATGAAGTTGGTGCCTGCCACCGTTCTCATGATCGCTCTCGGCTACCCGGGCGAAACCTCGAGCGACAACGGCACAAAGTGGCTGTGGTGGGTCCTCGCAATGATCCCATTCGTGTACATCCTCTGGGTGCTCAATGGGCAGTTGAAGGAGGCTTCGAGCCGTGAATCTGGGGCAGTCGCCGGCGCAATCAAGAACGCCACGGTCGTGTTGCTCGTGACGTGGTGCGTCTACCCGATCGCCTACCTCTTCCCGGTCTTCGATGCGAATTCCGAGGGTCTCGAGGTGTTGCGTCAGGTCGGTTACACATTTGCCGACATCACGGCGAAGGCGCTCTACGGTTTGATGATCCTTGGCATCGCCAAGGCCCGTTCAGCCAACGAGTCCTGAGTGTCCGGTCCTTTGTGACCGAGAGTCGAAACGTGAAGAGCCCGGGCCGTGGCCCGGGCTCTTCACGTGGAGCGGGTGGCGGGAATCGAACCCGCATCATCAGCTTGGAAGGCTGAGGTTCTAGCCGTTGAACTACACCCGCGGGCAGGCCGCAGGATAGCGGGCCTCGGGGCACCCGGCACCTCCCTGACTCTGAGAGACTGGCGAGATGACGACCTTTGTGGCGGTACATGGAGCTTGGTCTGCGGGCTGGGCGTGGAGACGGATGCGCGGAGAACTCCGTGCTCGGGGACACGAACTCTGGACCCCAACCTGGACGGGGATCGGAGAGCGCCGCCATCTGGCCGGGCCGACTGTCGGCCTCGGCACCCACATCGACGATCTGGTGAACCACATGGAGGCGGAGGACCACCAAGAGGTGGTGCTCATTGCGCACAGTTATGGCGGGATGGTTGCCACTGGGGCGATGGGCCACATCGGCGATCGAGTCTCGCGAGTGATCTACTTAGACGCCTTGCTCCCGGAGCGCGGCCAATCGGTCTTCGATCTCTTCGGGGCAGAGGCTCGTAATCGCATGACAGAAGCGGCGGTGGAAGCGGGTACATGGTGGGCGATACCGTCGAACCCACCGCCCCCCGACACCGACCCGGAAGACGTCTCGTGGATCTCTCCACGGCGCGTTCCCCAACCGATAGCAACGTTTGCAGAGGGGTGCCCCTTCGGGATCGAGGATGTCACCGTGCCTCGCGCCTACATCTACTGCCTTCGCCTCGGGCCGGGTGACCCGTTCGGGGTGTTTGCCCGTATGACGAATGCCGACCCCGAATGGTGTTACCGCGAGATCGATGCCAGCCACAGTCCGAACATCACCGACCCGGTCGGGTTGGCTGATCTGCTCGAGGAGATCTGCGCAAACGGTTGAGCGCTTGTTGACCCACCCCGATTCCTGACGTCCACAATGCATCCATGAAGCATTCCTCGCCCGACGACACAACCTTGAGCCGTGTTCGAAAGTTGCTGGCGATGGCCGAGCGAACAGAGAACATTGACGAGGCTGATGCCTTCTCGCGCAAGGCAGCCGAACTGGTCGCGAAGTATCGAATCTCCGATGACGAACTTCGAGAGCGTGACCCATCCGAGTTGGCCATTGAGGAGGTCATGCTCGGGCGTGGCGCCTATGTCAGAGCCAGATTCCACCTGCTAGCCGGCATAGCCGACGCCAATGGCTGTATCGCCACATTCATGACCGGCGATGCGGGCACGACCGGTCACATCACCGGCTATCGGCGAGACGTCGACGTTGTCAGGGTGCTGTTCTCTTCGCTGCATTCGCAAATGTCGAGTCGTGCTGCTGCGGAGCGGCGTTCAACTGGGGCTGCGACTCAGCGTTATCGGCGCTCATTCATGTTTGGCTTTGCCGCTCAGGTCACCGAGATGATGCAAACTGCCCACGATGATGCGGTTGCGAGTCATGCGGACCCGTCGTCGATCCACCCTGTCTTGGTCGCTCGACACGAGTGCGTCAAGGAGTTTGCCGGAGAGCGTCTAGGACGGATCGTTACCGCTCGGGCAGCAGCACCTGCGGGAATTGATGGAGTCATCGCTGGCCGTCGTGCGGCGTCGGAAGCGGACATCGGCCGTCCCAGGTTTCCGACAAGGGCAGCACTCGAGGCCGGATGACGGACGTAGACAACGACCGAGCGCAGGTCTATGCCGCTGAGGCCGCCGCCTTCGAGGGAACCACTATCGAGGTGCTGACCTCTTTTGCTGATCTCCAACAAGCATCGCTCCGGGTGCTGTCGGCCGATTGGTGGCCAGTTGGGGTCACACGGCTCGAACGGGCTCGGGCAGATGCGAGATCCTCAACGACTCGATGGGACGAGGGGAGAGTTCCACGCATCAGGATCGCTCGAGGTCAGCAGACACTGGGCACCCTGTCCCACGAACTGGCCCACCTGCTTGCGGGTAGTGGGGCCGGTCACGGAACCGTCTTTCGCCGGGCACACGTCGATGTCGCGTTGGTACTGATCGGTGGTGACGCTGCTCAATGGCTCGCCGCTGCCTACCGAAGCTTCGGGCTTGCGCTTGGTCCACGTCAGTGGCCAGAGCCAACGAGAGGGATAGCGCTTTAGTTGAGTCGGGAAGGCGGGATTCGAACCCGCGACCCCCTGCTCCCAAAGCAGGTGCGCTAGCCAAGCTGCGCCACTTCCCGTGACCCTTGAGCGTATCGCCCTCGGGTACGCTCCGGCCTGATGTCGGTTTACTCTATGTCGGGTAGGCATCATGCGACGAGGGCTCTTGTATCGATTCTGTGCCTGGCTGCGGTGATGGGATGCGGCGACAGCCCTGGTGCGGCCCCAGCCGAAACCCTTGCGACGAGCACGTCAATACTTGATCTGTCGGTTACGACCTCCACGACGCCCGTCATGCCGGTTGAGACGACAATTGTTGCCCCTCTCGTAAGTCCCTCGACGACGACTTCAAGCACGCTTGTTCCTCCTGATGGCCTCGGCTCGGACGAGCGCCGGCTGGTTGAGGTGAACTCATTTGCCGGTGACGATCTTCAGCCCAAGAGCATCGTCGTTGGTCCCGGTGGGCTCGTATTCACGCAGAATATGATGTACCGGCACAACGTCACGGTTTTCGATCGCTCGGGGGCAATGGTTGCCGTGGTGAGCGACAGAATCGACTTGGCTGACTACGGATTGGCTGATCAGTCAACACTGCTTTCCGGATCGCCTGTGGAGGCCGCTGTGAGCCCCGATGGCCAGTCGGTGTGGGTGAGCAATTACAAGATGTACGGCCCCGGATACACCTCGAATGCCGATGATGAATGCGGTGCAGGTAACTGGGAAGACTCGTTTGTCTATCGAATCGACATAGCAACATTCACCATCGACGCCGTTGTTCCAACTGGAGCCGTTCCGAAATTCCTGAACGTCTCTCCCGATGGCAGCAGGCTGGTAGTCGCGAACTGGTGTGGCTTCGATGCCTCGATCATCGACACCGAACGTCTGGTCGAAATTGGACGCGTGCCACTCGGCCGACACCCCCGGGGTGTGGCCATCACCTCTGACTCCCGATTTGCATTCGTGACGGTTATGGGGGCGGAGCGAATCGACCAGATCGACTTGGCAACGTTGAAGGTGGTGCGGTCATTGCCCGGAGCCGGTATCACCCCGAGGCACATCGTCCTTTCGCCAGACGAGTCGGTGCTGTACAGCTCGAATCATCTGATGGACACCGTTCGAAGTATCGATGTGGAGTCTGGGGAACTCATCGCAACAGTTCGAACCGGCGGGCAACCTCGATCGATGGCGATGGCCGATGACGGCCGGTCGCTCTACGTGGTGAATTACCTCGACGGAACCTTTTCCAAGGTGCGGACGTCCGACATGACGGTGGTCCAAACCAAAACGATTGGAGGACGACCTATTGGCGTTTCGTATGACCCTGCCACTCGGCGGGTCTGGGTTGCCGACTACTCGGGAACCATCCATGTTTTCGAGGACCAAGCCCCCGAGGTGTAGCTAGCGCCCTTCAGAGCGTGCGCGTCGGGCGGCACGGCGAGCAGATCGACCTATGGGCTCAATGTGCCGGTGGTCGAGGTCACCGAGTTCCGAGCCCTCGTCGAACAGCACTCGGTAGCGCTGCCAGTTGAAGCCGTTTGCCAGGAGGACCCGCCCCTCGGTGCCGGCTGCCACGGTGGCCCCCGGTCGGTCGATCTCTTCGATGGCCTTCACCCGATCGCCGATACGCAGGTCGATCTGGTTCAGGTGCGGGGTGGACAGGCTGTGTGGTTTCCAGATCGGCACGGCCACATTCTGCCCGATGTGACCTCTCGGATGCACGCTCCACGCGATCTCCGAGCTCCATCGGGCGTGCCGGCCGGCCGCCGATAGGCTCGTAGCCCTGTGAAGAGTTCGGTCGAACCCCTCGAGGGGAACAAGGTCAAGGTCTACGTCGAGGTTGACGAGACGGAGTTCGAGGCATCGATTAACAATGCCTTCCGCACCATCGCCACTGAGGTGAAGTTGCCGGGCTTCCGAAACGGAAAGGCTCCGCGCAAACTGCTCGAAGCTCGAATCGGACTCGGGCCCGCCCGGGAGCAGGCTCTTCGGGACTCGATCCCTGGCTATCTGACGCAAGCGGTGCGCGAACACGATGTCGATCTGGTAGCGACTCCGTCGATCGAGATCACCGGAGGGCACGAATCGGGAGTTGTCGAATTCGAGGCCGAGTGTGAAGTGCGTCCAGAGATCACGGTTCCGGGTTACGGCGGACTTCGGGTCGAACTCGAGTCACCGGTTGTCGACGACGCCGATCTTGACGAAGCAACCGAGACTCAGCGGCGAGGTCACGGCTCTCTGGTTGACGTCGAGCGCGGTGTAGT
>JBDQKN010000151.1:0-5260 GCA_040263235.1 Ilumatobacteraceae bacterium | reverse complement strand
TTTCACCACCGCCTCACCGTTGAGCGTGGACCCGATCACGCCGAGCAGTTGAGCCGTAACGAATGGATCGAGGACCACGGCGGTTCGACCCGACGGAGGCTTGCGAGCGCCAAGCAGTCGAGTGGCCCGGTCAACGGCCTCCGCTGCTGCACGCTCGAGATCAAACTCGCCGGGGTGCGAGCCGACACTGAAACCGAATCCGGTCTGTGTCTCATCTCCCTCATCGGCCAATGTGGACACGCTCACATGGCATGCATTTGACCGGCCATGACGTCGCACCCCAGTGGAGGTAACGATCGCTGCCTCGCCACCGCCATCGACGTAGTTCGCATCGTCGACACGAATCCGGGAATCGATGCTGATGGCGAGCCGCTCGAGTTCGAGGGCTAACTCGATCTTGTCGGTGGTGGCACACGTTGCGAGCTTCTCGCTCCACAACTCTTGAGCGATGGGGTCGATGCCATCGGGAACAGCGAGACCAGCCCATTCGTCAGGAGTTCCGTATCCGACATTCTCCCTGGCCTCATTGAAGACCTCGTCAACTGCTGTCGCGTCAAGGGTTCCCGCATGGGCGAAACCGGTTCGGCCATCTCTGATGACCCGGATACCCACCCCTTCGGACGAAGCAGCGACAAAGTGCTCAACCTCGCCGCCGTAGACACGCACTTCAGTGCTCGATCCGCGGGAAACATAAGCCTCAACCTGCTCACCGGGTGCCGCTTGGGCGATGATCCGATCGGCGATATCAAGTAATTCTGAACTCATGCCGCGGTCCCGCCCACGGTCAGCGATGACACCCGCAGCGTCGGTTGACCGGTACCGACCGGGACCCCCTGACCGTCTTTGCCGCACGTCCCCGGGCCTCCCATGTCGAAATCATCGCCGAGCATGTCGATATCCCGAAGCACCTGTGGCCCATTACCGATCAGGTTTCCCTCACGAAGCGGTTCGGTGATCCGACCATTCTCGATCAGGTATGCCTCTCGCATTCCAAAGACGAAGTCGCCGGTGGCCGTGTTAACACTTCCACCGCCAAGTTTCGCTACATAGACGCCGTTAGAAGTCGTCGAGATGATGTCGGCAGGGTCATCAGGTCCTGCAAGCACGAACGTATTGGTCATCCTCACCATTGGCAGCGACGTGTAGTCCTCCCGGCGGCCATTGCCCGACACTGGACGGTCGCCACGAGTGGCCCGCAGGTGGTCCCACATGTAGTCGACGAGCACTCCATCTGAGATCAACACATTTCGACGAGTGGCGTGGCCCTCGTCGTCGAACGACCGCGTGCCCCACTCGCCAGCGATCGTGCCGTCGTCAACGAGCGTGACCAGAGGCGATGCCACCAACTCTCCGACCTTGCCGGCGTACACACTCGCCCCCTTGGCCACGTGATCGGCCTCAAGTCCATGGCCACAGGCTTCGTGGAACAGCACCCCGCCGGTTCCGCGGGCGATGACCACCGGCATTTGACCCGAAGGGGCAGGTCGCGCTCTCAACTTCAACACCGCTTGGTCAGCAGCCGAGCGCGCTAGGTCTGCGACAGAGATCTCATCGAAGACCTCCCACCCACGTGTATGTCCTAGGGACTCTGAGCCCGTCTGCATTCCGGTATCGCCGTCGGCCACCGCTGAGATCCGGAATAGCACGCGGGTCACCTCGTCGGTGACGAAGACGCCATCGGTATTGGCCACCAGGATTCGCTTGACGCTGTCGCCGATGCCGGCCGACACCTGCACAATCGATGACGATGCTGAACGTGCTGCCTCATCGGCCGCTCGAAGAAGGTCGACTCGGGTCGCTTTCGAAACATCGGCCGGGCTCGTGACGACGGGCCGGCTTGTGCCGGAGTCAGGACGCCGATCGCCGACGGCCACCGTCCTCGTCTCACCGTCTCCCACCCCGGCTGCATCAGCAGCCGCTCTCGCCGCGGCCAGCAGCGAAGCCTCGCTCAGGTCGGCAGTGTGGGCGTAACCCGTTGTCTCGCCGCGCACTACACGAATGCCGGCCCCCCGGTCACGACCGTTTGACACCTGATCCACTCGTCCATCATCGAATGACACCGAAGTGTTCCGGCGATCCTCGACATAGATCTCGGCAAATGGCGCACCATGGGCTTTCGCCTCGGAGAGCACACGGTCGATGACATCAGGAGCGAGCACATCGTCATGCTACGACTCATCGGTTGATGGGGTGGGACGGTGATGTCGGGAGCCAGAGCCGTTAGCGTCACGGCCGTGCAGATCCCGGTGGGAGCGCGAGGAGAGGCCAGTCTGGTGGTGTCCGAATACGACACCGCCCGTGCCATCGGATCAGGAGATGTTGACGTACTCGCCACACCACGCCTCGTGGCGCTGTGCGAACAGGCAACGTGCGCTGCGCTTGCCTCACTGGTTCCAGAGGGATCGACCACGGTGGGCATGAAAGTCCAGGTCGATCATCTCCAACCCACCCCAGTAGGAGCTGAAGTGACCGCCGAGGCGGTACTCGAGCGAATAGAGGGCCGCCGGCTCGGGTTTACCGTGTCTGCGTACGACGCCGGTGGGCTGGTGGCCGCCGGCCGGGTCACCAGGGTGCTCGTTGAACGCGACCGGTTCATGGCTAAGTGCTGTGCCACCGGCGAGACCCCGGTGCTCCCTACCGAGTAACCCAGCACGAGAACGACACCCCGGCAGCCGGCAGGTAGCGTCAAGGCGCGATGTACCTTGAGCAGATCGACTCTCCGGCAGACCTTCGAGGTCTGTCGTCGGCTGAGCTCGATGTTCTCTGCTCGGAAATTCGTGAATTCATCGTCGACGCCGTCGCTGGAAGCGGTGGCCACCTCGGTTCAAACCTTGGGGCCGTGGAGCTCACGGTCGCGCTTCATCGGGTGTTCGAGTCCCCGACCGACGCAATCATGTGGGACACCGGACATCAGGCGTACGTGCACAAGATCCTCACCGGACGACGCAGCGGATTCGAACAGTTACGCCAGTCTGGTGGTCTCTCGGGCTATCCCAGCCGAGAGGAAAGCCGTCACGACCTGATCGAGAACAGCCATGCGTCGACCATCTTGAGTTACGCCCACGGTCTGTCGGTCGGACGAGAGGCAGGCACGAGCAACCATCGCCATATCGTCGCCATCATCGGTGATGGGGCGATGACTGGGGGCATGTCCTTCGAAGCCCTGAACAATCTGGGCCATGCGCGCCGACGGGTCATCATTGTCCTGAACGACAACGGCCGGAGCTACGCCCCCACCGTTTCGAACCTCTGGGCCAATTCCCAGGGGATCGATGAGCGTGCCGGTCATCCGAGTCTGCCCGACCGGATCGCTACCTCGCTCTCGCACGCGCTGACGGACATCCGCATGAACCCGGTCTACGTCAGACGGCAACGACGGCTCGAAAAGTTCCTTCATGAATTGCCAGGTGTCGGGACACAGGCCGAACGAGCCATCGACGCATTCAAGGCAGGTGTGCGGGAGTTCCTGCAGCCACCAGCGTTCTTCGAGGCACTCGGTGTTCGGTACACCGGTCCAGTTGATGGCCATGACATCAGCGCAATGGAAGATGCTCTGAACAACGCAATCGAACTCTCGCACGAGGGTCCGATCGTCGTTCATGTCATGACCCAGAAGGGACGTGGATACGCACCGGCGGAGGAGGATGCCGAGAAGCACCTCCACGATGCGCCTACCTTCGACCCGATCTCTGGCCCGCCGAAATCAGCCCCAACCGGCTACACACAGGCATTCTCCGAAGCGGTTGTCGAACTTGCTGAAAATGACAAGCGGGTGGTGGCGATCACGGCAGCGATGCCAGGCCCCACCGGCCTCATTCCATTCCAAGAGCGGTTTCCGGATCGCTTCCTCGATGTCGGCATTGCCGAGCAGCATGCAGTCACCTCGGCGGCAGGCATGGCGATGGCTGGGTTGCGGCCAGTCGTTGCTATCTACTCAACATTCCTCTCTCGGGCATGGGACCAAGTGGTCTACGACGTCGCGCTCCATCGACTACCGGTCGTGTTCTGCCTCGATCGAGCAGGGGTGACGGGCCCAGATGGTGCAAGCCACCACGGCATGTACGACCTCGCCCTCCTCTCAAAAGTCCCGGGGATGCGGGTCTTGGCTCCGTCAAGCGCCGAAGAACTTCGCCAGATGATCGCCGACTCCTCGGCACTCGCCGAGGATGGTCCCGTCGTTATCAGGTATCCGCGCGGGTCGGCTCCCACCGCGAACGAACCAGTTGGCAACGGGCTCAATGCCCGACTTGTCTCTGCAGCCGAGGCCACCCCCGATGTCGCCATCTTGGCTGTGGGCCGCATGCTGGCAACCGCTATCGATGCGGCCGCCAAGCTCACTGCTGAGGGCATCGGCTGCTCGGTATGGGACGTCCGGTCCTGCTCCCCACTCGACACCAACATGACTCGCGACGCTGCCCGTCACTCAGCGGTGGTGACCCTCGAAGACGGCATCGTCGACGGTGGTATCGGTTCAAGAATCGCCGACGAGGTACGGGCTGTGGCACCCGCCGACCTCCCGAGACCCCCGATAACCACCCTCGGCCTACCGACGGTTTTCATTCCGCATGGGACCCCCGAGGAGATCTTCGAACGATTTGGTCTCGACGCGGCGTCGGTCGTCGAGGCCGCCCGACGCTCCCTGCCCTGATCGGTCGCCGCCGATCTAGGATCCGGACATGACCGGGCAGCACTGGCGAGAGCGATACCACCGTCTCCAGTTCACCGACCAGCCCGATGGTGTCGTCCTCGTCACCATGTCGAATCCGGGCCGACTCAACGCCACCGACGCAGTAATGCACGCCGAACTGTCGACCGTGTTCAGGGATCTTGACGCCGATTCCGCCGTTCGTGCCATCGTCGTCACCGGTGCCGACGGTGCGTTTTCCGCGGGTGGTGACCTCGACTGGATCGCCCAACAGGTCGGCAACTACGACCAGACCATGGTTGTGATGCGCGAGGCCGGCGAGATCGTCAGGTCGCTCATCGATTGCGACACCCCAGTGGTCTCAGCAATCAACGGTGTCGCCGTAGGAGCGGGACTCGCGGTCGCCCTCATGGCAGACATCAGCATTATCGACGAAAGCACTCGGTTCACCGATGGACATGTCCGACTCGGCGTAGCTGCGGGCGATCATGCCGTAGCGATCTGGCCACTGCTCTGCGGCATGGCCAAGGCCAAGTACCTGTTGATGACCGCCGAGTTCATCGACGGTCGGGAGGCCGAGAGGATCGGCCTCGTCTCAAAGGCGGTTCCGACTGA
>JBDQKN010000150.1:0-5276 GCA_040263235.1 Ilumatobacteraceae bacterium | reverse complement strand
CCTGTGTTGCCTGTTGCAATGGTCTGATTTCAGGATGGCGGGGTATTTATGACTGGCGGTGCTCAACCGGGATCGTGTCGGCGGTGTTGGATTCTTCGTGGGCGATCGTGACGACCTCGGGTGCACTTGGCTCCCACCTCATTGCAGCGCTCTTGAGGGGCGCCTATGTCCCGGAGTTGAGTGCGCGCCGAAATCGCCATGTGTACCGCGGGGGATTCAGCCCTCGTCGAGGGTTCGCCGTCACCGTGGGCAACACCATCTCGGGGGCAGGAGACGTCTCGACACCGACTCGTCGCCATCTCGTCGACCACCACGAGGAGGTGCACATCTGGCAGAGCCGGATACTCGGCCCCGGGTTCGTGGTGATGTACCTCGGATGGCTCGTGATCGGAGCTGCGCTCGGTCTCACCTCGTGGGTTCGATCACGCCTCAGCGGTGACCGGTCATCGACTCTGTGGTCGGCCATCGATCGGTGTGCCTATTGGAATCATCCGCTCGAGCGCCAGGCATATCTCAGAGCGAGTCGAGCCAACCAAGTATCACCCGATTGAATTCGGCTGGGGCCTCCTGCTGAACCCAATGACCGACATCGGGGAGCAGGACAGTTGAACGGTGATTTGGAAGGTCGCTGTCCATCCGTTCGACATAGCCCGGTCGACCGAGGATCACCGGGTCGAGGTCACCAGCGATAAAGAAGGTGGGCATGGTCATCGGCGCCGTACCGATCGGGGTGAAGATCTCATGGTTTGCGTCGAGGTTGCGGTACCAACTGATCGGCCCGAAGAACCCACTTTGGACGAATTGCTCGGTGTACACCTCAAGGTCGGCCGCCGACATCCATTCCGGCAATTCGGGTCGCCTCCCCCCGATGACGTGTTCGAAGTATTCGGTCAGTCGTGTGCCTTCGGCGGGCATTGGTCCCCCGACGAGTGAACGCATACCTTCCGCTGATGCCATGTGGGCAATCGACAGGATGAATCGGGAAGGGTCCGAGTCGAGCTCAGCTTCGGGAACATCGAGGAGCTGGAAGTACAGGATGTAGAAGAAATTCTCACCGTGCTGAGATTTCAAGACCTCGGTGGGCGGGGCAGGCCAGGGTGTCCACGGCACGGAGGCAGCGATGATCGCGCGGCAACGTTGGGGGTGACGCTGGGCTACATGCCATGTGACGATCGCTCCCCAATCGTGGCCGATGATGACGGCATCGTCGACGTCACAGGCATTGAGAAGGGCTGCTACGTCGTCGGCGAGATGGTCGGCGCGGTAAGCCTCGACGGTGGCCGGAGTAGAGGAGCCGGCGTAGCCGCGCTGATCGGGGACGATCACTCGCCATCCGGCCTCTGCAAGTGGAGTGATCTGGTGCCGCCACGAATGCGACGACTCGGGAAAGCCGTGGAGCAGCACGACAGTTCCGGCATCACCACCTCCGGTATCGATGACGTCGAGTTCTACTCCTGTCGAGAGTGCTATGCGGCGATTCATGCAAGCACGGTAGCGATCACGTCGAGTTCGGCTCGCAAACGGGCCGCGAGTAGGTGTGTTGATGGATCGAGGTGAGGGTCGATCGACCAGCTGTCAAGATCGGCGAGGAGTTGACGACGAAACTCCTCGAGGTCGACGGGTTCGGCCACTGCTTTCGCATAATCACCGGGAATTGCAGGACGCCGTTCTCGCCAGAGTTCAGCGATGCGAACCAGACAATGCCCGGCAGTGAGGAGCCGCCGTTGCTGATCCCCGGGCCCGATGGCCATTGCAGTGGCAATCAGCCTGTCGGACAGGGCAGATGCATCGACTACACCTCGGTCGCAGCGCTCGACCAGATGGCGTATGGCTCTCATGGTGCGGAACGAGCAGTGGGGTCAGCTGCCAGCACCTCATCGGAGAGTTCCGCTCCGGTGATTTCGTCGGTCCAGTAGGTGCCGTCGTCGAGCCGGGTGAGTGCGTCCGCCACCGCGTCAAGGTCGGCGGCAATCTCGGTGAGATTCAGCCGTACTTTCTCCGGCGCGCCATCAGGACCCATGCAATGAACGATACCGATGCGACAACCCAGACGACGAGCAGCACGCCGAGCACGGTGGCTGCGAGATCGGAGAAGGTCCGCGGTCGTTCAGTGCGTTGCTCCGCTGTCATCGTCACGGTGGTTGACGACCCATCGAGAGGTGCTGAGAACGTCTCGATGACCTGACCGCCATCGCTACTCGTGTCTGGCAGAGCGATGGTCAGATCGAAACTCATGACCTGCTCGGGACTGCGAGCAGCGAGGTCTCCAGCGAACGGTTCCTCACCAAGCGCTTCAACTAGATCAGCGTCAGAGAATGATGCGAATCCATCAGGCAGACCGAGTGTGGCGGTCAGAGAGGTGTCAGCGGCAGTGATTCGGCCGAGGTCATCGGTGGTGAGTTCCCTGGCCACGATTGGATTCAAGATTGGCGGGCCGATCGAACCGAGAAGAGTGTTCAGGTCGGACGCGTCGTCAAATCGGTGCGTGAGCACCACCGATGATCCGCCGTCGGCTGTTGGGGCTGGCCCATCAACAGTCCAGCCAGCCTCAAGGAGGTCATCGACGAGGAGCCGGTCGACAGCAGCCGGGGCTGCCTCCACCAACTCGGCATCAGCCACCGCGCGAACACTGATTGTGCCAGAGCCGTCGGCCGCCATCGAGACCGCGACGTCGAGGTCGAGTCGACATCCGGTGATGACGAGCAACAGCGGAAGGGTCAGGGCGAGGAGTCGAGCGGAACGCACTGATGACATCATGGCAAAGTCAATACCGAAGCACGCGGCGGGCTCGCAATGAGAGCATTCTCAGCATGCGTCCACAGCCCTTGATCGCCGGCCGTCTGGTGCTCGAACATCGTGTTGTCGACGGCCGCGAGACCTTCATGCCGCTGCAGCCGATCACCGTGGATCACCCCCTGACCGGACGATTCACCATGGGGGTCGGTCGGCAATGCTTCACATCAGATCTTGCGTCTGTTCCGTGGCCATTTGCGTGGTTGGTCGGGCGGACCGGTGTCCACCTGCGCGCAGCAGTTATCCATGACTGGTTGATACATGGGCTCGGGCAGCCGGGTTGGCCCTGTGCAGATCGAGTAACCGCCGACCGAGTTTTCATCGACCTCATGAGAGTCGACGGCGTACCGTCGGGTCGACGTCACCTCATCGGTCTTGCCGTGTCGATCGCGACGATCGCATCGGGCAGGGCCGGCCTGCTCAGGTCAGCCCGTACCATTGCACTCGCCCTGATTCCGAGCATCTTGATCCTTCCCGCCACCGTGATCGTGGTGGGCACGAGGTGGTCCCTCACACTCGTTGAGCGAGTGATTGTCGGATCAGTCGCTGCTGGTCGGCGCCTCAGGCTCGTCGGTGGTAGCCGTCGTTGCGAGTTCAACGGCCGACGGCGGAACGAATCCCTCGACGGCTGAGAAGTGGAACCGCCGTGATCCAGATCGATCGGGATCATCCTCAACGTCAACGACGATGATCTGCCCGGCGTTGAACTCCTTGTAGAGGAGTTTTTCCGAGAGCACATCCTCGATCTGACGCTGGATCGCCCGACGAAGCGGACGAGCGCCGAGTTGTGGGTCGTACCCGAGTTCGGCAAGCAGTTCTTTCGCGGTCTGGGTCAGTTCAATCCCCAACCCCTGTGCCTCAAGTTGGGTGGTGAGGCGCTTCATCATCAGGTCGACCATCTCGACGACTTCGCTCTTGGCGAGTTCGTGGAAGACGATTGTCTCGTCGATGCGGTTCAAGAACTCTGGCCGGAAGTGCTGCTTGAGCGCCTCGTTGACCTTCTCCTTCATGCGCTCGTACGACATCGCCGAGTCGTCGGTGGTGAATCCGACGTTCGCTTTGCGCAGATCTTGGGTGCCGAGGTTCGAGGTCATGATCAGCACGGTGTTGCGGAAGTCGACCGACCGACCCTGGGAGTCGGTGAGCCGACCCTCTTCGAGAATCTGCAACAACGTGTTGAACACATCGGGATGTGCTTTCTCGATCTCGTCAAAGAGCACCACGGAGAACGGCTTGCGTCGCACCGCCTCGGTGAGCTGGCCACCCTCTTCATAACCGACATATCCAGGAGGCGAGCCGACGAGGCGGCTGACCGTGTGCTTCTCCATGTACTCGGACATGTCGAGCGTGATGAGCGACGAGTCGTCACCGAAGAGGAATTCGGCGAGCGTTTTTGCCAGTTCGGTCTTGCCGACACCGGTAGGGCCGAGGAAGATGAACGAGCCACTCGGGCGCTTTGGATCTTTGAGACCTGCCCGGGTGCGACGGATCGACTGGCTGACCGCTGCAACGGCATTTTCCTGGCCGATGATTCGCTTGTGGAGTTCGCCCTCCATATTGAGGAGTTTCTGAGTCTCCTCCTCGGTGAGCTTGTAGACCGGAATTCCGGTCCACAACGAGAGCACCTCGGCGACTGCCTCCTCGTCGACCTCGTCGAAGAGATCGACTCCGGAAGCCTTCACTTCGGCCTCTTTGGCGGCTTTCTCCTCAAGAATCGCCTTCTCCTGATCACGAAGGCGACCGGCCTCCTCAAACCGTTGCTCCTCAACGGCGGTTCTCTTGGCCTGGAGCACTTCGTCGAGTTGACGCTCGAGATCACGTAGATCTGGAGGGGTTTGCATGCGCTTGATTCGCAGACGAGAGCCCGCCTCGTCGATCAGGTCGATGGCTTTGTCGGGGAGATGTCGATCGCTGATGTAGCGGTCGGCGAGGTTGGCCGCAGCCACGAGAGCCTGGTCGGTGATGGTCACTCGGTGGTGCTTCTCGTACTGGTCCCGCACCCCTTTGAGAATCTCGATGGTGTGGGCGAGCGTCGGCTCCTCAACCTTGACCGGCTGGAATCGCCGCTCGAGCGCAGCGTCTTTTTCGACGTGCTTGCGGTATTCGTCAAGTGTCGTAGCGCCGACCGTCTGCAACTCCCCACGAGCCAACATCGGCTTGAGGATCGAGGCGGCATCGATAGCACCTTCGGCGGCGCCAGCGCCCACGAGGGTGTGGATCTCATCGATGAACAGGACGATGTCGCCGCGGGTCTTGATCTCCTTCAAGACCTTCTTCAGGCGCTCCTCAAAATCGCCGCGGTAGCGGGATCCAGCGACGAGCGACCCGAGGTCGAGGGTGTACAGCTGCTTATCGCGGAGCGTGTCGGGCACATCGTCGTTGACGATCTTTTGGGCGAGCCCCTCGACGATGGCGGTCTTACCGACACCGGGTTCACCCACGAGCACCGGGTTGTTCTTGGTTCGCCTCGACAGGATCTGCAT
>JBDQKN010000149.1:0-5294 GCA_040263235.1 Ilumatobacteraceae bacterium | reverse complement strand
CGTATTCGCTGTTGCCGAAGCGCTCATTGAGGCTGGTGTCAACGCCGGCCTTCCCACCGAACTGCTGGAACCGATGGTCAGCAGATTGCTGGTGGGTGCTTCGGCTCTGCTCGCCGAGCGCGGAGATCCGAGCGCACTTCGCGAGGCGGTCACGTCGCCAGGAGGCACCACTGCGGCTGGTTTGGCCGTGCTGTCCGATCGGGATCTCACCGGCGCCTTCGTTGCTGCCGTTCGAGCAGCAACAGAACGTGGTCGCGAACTCGGCACGACCTGACAGGGCCGTGTGTAGAGCGCTCCGGTGAACGAGAGATGGCGCTTGTGAAAAGAATCTCGAGTGTGGCACTTTTCACACCGCTTCAGATGTGTCTAAAGTGACATCTGTTGAGTCGCACCGGGAAACCGGGAGCGCCGACTGGAGCCGGTGCCATCGGGGGGTTGGCACCGGCTCCAGTCGTTTTTCTGGCCTACCGTGTCCCCATGCGACGTATTGGATTGCTCGGCGGCATGTCCTGGGAATCGTCGATTGAGTACGAGCGCATCATCAACACCGAAGTGCGTAACCGGCTGGGTGGTGTGGCCTCCGCCGACCTCGTGATCCGCTCTGTGGACTTCTCGGTGATAGAGGAACTGCAATCCGCTGGACGATGGGACGAGGCAGGCAGCCTCCTTATTGCGGAGGCTGAGCTTCTCGAAGCAGCCGGCTGCGAGGTTCTGCTGCTCTGCACGAACACCATGCATCGAGTTGCCGAACGCATCGTGAACGCAGTGGACGTTTCATTCATTCACATCGCCGACGCGACCGCAGCTGCGATCGACCAGGCCGGCGTCTCGGCCGTTGGGCTGATCGGCACTCGCTACACCATGGAGGCCGACTTCTACGCCGGACGCCTCAGAGAACAACACGGGCTCGACGTCATCGTTCCCGACGAGGCCGGACGTCATCTCGTTCATCGAGTCATTTACGACGAGTTGGTTCGAGGGGTCATCGATGAAGGTTCGCGCCGTGAGGTGCTGAGCGTGATCGACGATCTCTGTTCAGCCGGTGCTGGAGGGATCATCGCTGGATGCACCGAGATCGAACTGCTCGTGCACGCCGACGATGTCGATGTGCCCTACTTCCCGACAGCGAGACTCCACGCCCTCGCTGCGGTCGACGCGGCGTTAGCGTCTACCTCGTGAGCCGGCGGCACGACACCATCTCGTTCCTCACCGATTACGGCATGGCCGACGAATTCGTCGGGGTGGTCAAGGCCGTGATCTGCGACATCGCACCACACGCCACCATCATCGACCTCACCCACGAGATCCCGCCATTCGATGTGAAGGCAGGATCGCTTGCACTCGCTCGGTGTATCTCGTACGTGCCGGAAGGGATCGTGCTGGCGGTTGTCGACCCGGGCGTTGGCACCGATCGACGTGCCATCGCAGTTGAGGTTGCTCAGGGAGCAGGAGTGTTCATCGGGCCCGACAACGGACTGCTCGCCCCCGCTGTGGCGATGGCGGGTGGCGCAGAACGAGCCTTCGAGATCACGAACCCCGAGTACCGGCTGGTGGCCCCGGGGGCCACCTTTGATGGCCGAGACGTATTCGGTCCGGCTGCAGCGCACCTGTGTAATGGGGTGCCACTGGAGCAACTCGGACCAGAGGTGGACCCGGCATTGTTGATGCCGGCCACGATTCCTCTGCCGAGAACCGAAGGCGATGAAGTCATCGCCGAGGTGCTCTGGGTGGATCGTTTCGGAAATTGCCAACTCAATATCGGTCCTGATGACCTGCCCGCCGACTGGCCGAATGTGCTGAGTCTCCGACTTCCCGATCCGAACCAGCACGGAATGACGGTGATTCGTTCGGCTTCGAGGGCTGAGCATTTCGCAGGGATCGGTCACGGAATCGGGATCGTGCTCGATTCCTCTGGCATGTTTGCCGTATCTCTCGATCGTCGTTCAGCTGCCGCAGACCTCAGTCTTGGCACCGGCGACCAGGTGGTACTCATCCCCTCATCCGGTGACGACTCGATCGGTGAGCCCGTGACGACCCCGGTCACCTTCGGCCGGTAGGGTCACCTCCATGCGACCTGCAACCACGCTGGCCCTCGGCTTGATGCTGGCAGCAATCCTCTTGGCGGGCACCCTCTCGCTTCTACGGCTCTGAACTGATCGTGGTGTGACGTCGGTCCCGATCCGGAGCACAGCTTTGTGAACGCGTGCACAACCGTTCTAGCCTGAGTATCGATGTCCCCCCATCGCACTCGTCGACGCATCCCTGATGCCACCGTTGCTCGGCTTCCGATCTACCTACAACTCCTCGGAGATCAACTCGAGAACGGAACCACCAACCTGTCATCAGAGGAACTTGCCTCTCTGGCCGGCGTCAATGCCGCCAAGGTCCGCAAAGATCTCTCCTACCTCGGCAGCTACGGAACCCGTGGCGTCGGCTACGAAGTTCAGTACCTCGTGTATCAGATCCGTCGCGAACTCGGCCTCGACCATGACTGGAATGTCGTCATCCTCGGAGCCGGCAACCTTGGGCAGGCTCTCAGCGGCTACGGAGGATTCACCGAACGCGGGTATCCCATCGCCGGAATCTTCGATATCGACCCCGACAAGGTCGACAACGTTGTCGGTGGTGTTCGGGTCCGTCCCCTCGATGAACTAGCCCAGGTAGTGGCAGCCCGCTCGGTGTCGATTGGGGTAATCGCAACCCCGGTGGCCGCTGCACAAGACGCTGCCGAACGATTGGTTCGAGCTGGTGTCACCAGCATCTTGAACTTCGCCCCAACGGTGGTTACGGCCCCCATCGGTGTGACCGTCAGAACCGTCGACCTCTCGGTCGAGATGCAGATCCTCTCGTATCACGAGCAGCGGCGAGCTCTGGCCGCCTCGACACTTCGATCTGTGTCTGGCGACGACGGCAGAAACCAGAGCGCGTAGGGTCCCGAGCGCATGTCCATCCTCGTCGTCGGTGTCAACCACCGCACCGCACCGCTTGCGCTGCTGGAACGGTTGACCCTTGACGCCTCTGGCGTGGCAAAGACCGCCGTCGGCCTCGCAGCTCTCGACAGTGTCCGCGAGGCAGCAGTGCTCAGCACCTGCAACCGCACCGAGATCTACGTCGTTGCCGAGCGGTACCACCGGGCCTATGACGACATCCGTGACCTGCTGTGCCTGATGGCATCCGTCGACCCTGACGAGTTGGCCAACCACATGTACTCCGATCACGACGACGCAGCGGTCGGACACCTCTTCTCGGTGTCATGTGGTCTCGATTCGATGGTGCTCGGCGAGACCGAAATCCTCGGCCAGGTGCGTGACGCCTGGGAGGTAGCCCGACACGAGGGTTCGGCTCGCTCGACCCTGAATCTGTTGTTCCGCCATGCGGTAGAGGTCGGCAAGCGTGCCCGCACCGAGACATCTATTGCGCGGGGCACGGCTTCGGTGAGTCATGCCGCAGTCGAAATGGCTCGTGAGCACCTCGGCTCCCTCGACGGATGTGCCGTGACCGTCGTTGGCGCAGGAGCCATGGGGGAAGGCATCGCCGTCGCTCTCCGTGCAGCTGATGCCGTCGAGGTCACGGTGGTCAACCGAACACCCGAACGCGGACGACAGGTAGCTGACCGCACCGGCGGACAATTGTCGAGCCTCACCGACCTTCCAGCAGTGCTGGCGGAAAGCGACCTCGTACTTACGTGCACTGGCGCCTCCGAACCGGTGATCACCTCCGATGTGCTCGCCGAGAGAACAACGGGATCGCCTCTCGTCATCATCGACATCGCCGTGCCACGCGATGTCGCTGCTGAAGTGCACAACGTCGATGGGGTGACCGTGCTCGATCTCGACGACCTGAAGGCATGGGCAGATCGCGGGCTCGAGCAGCGTGCGTCGGAAGTCGAGGACGTGCGGGCGATCATCCGCGGCGCCATCGATCGGTATTCATTAGATGCCTCAGCGATGCAAGCGGCGCCGCTCGTCTCAGCGCTGCGAACCCGGTACGAGGAGATTCGACTTGCCGAGCTCGATCGACATCGAGGACGACTCGACGATGCCACCCTCGAGGCACTCGATGTCGTGAGCCGACAACTCATCGCCAAACTGCTCCACGAACCGTCCGTTCGCCTTCGGGCTGAAGCGGGCACGCCGACCGGAGAGCGCATCTCGGCTGCGATCGTCGATCTGTTCAACCTCGACGACGCGGTCCTCCCGCCCGCGGGCGAGTGAATACCGGGGGATCGGTGCACACCCCGATCAGAATTGCAACCCGCGGGAGCGCACAGGCTCGTGCGCAGGCTGAAGCGGTGGCAACTGCATTGAGATCGGTTGGTGCCGACTGCACCCTCGTGACCGTTGAGACTCACGGCGACCGAACCCAGGTTGATCAGACCCCCCTGCACAGCATCGGCGGGCAAGGTGTTTTCACCAAAGAGGTTCAGCTGGCGGTACTCGACGGTCGGGCCGATGTCGCAGTGCATTCAGCGAAAGATCTGCCAACCGAGACTCCTGAGGAGCTCTTGATTGGCGCGTTCGGCCGTCGTCGCGACCCTCGTGATGCCCTCATCGGCCAGAGCCTCGCCAACCTGCCAACCGGAGCCACAATCGCTACGGGTTCAGTGCGGCGCCGAGCGCAGATCGAGGCCGTTCGCCCCGATCTCACCTTCATTGAATTGCGTGGCAACATTTCGACCCGTCTCGAACGGATTCCATCCGGAGGGTCGATCGTCATGGCCGTCGCGGCACTTGAGATCCTTGGACTGACGGACCGAATCGCCGAGATTCTCGACCCGTCGGTATTTGTGCCTGCCGTCGGGCAGGGATGCGTTGCGGCAGAGTGTCGAACCGACGACCTCAACACTGCAGCAGCGCTCGCACAGATAGACCACGTGACCACCCGCCGTGCGGTCGTGGTCGAGCGTGCATACCTCGCCCGGCTTGGCTCAGGTTGTTCGGCCCCAGTTGCCGCTCATGTAGACGGACTCGCGCTCAAGGCGTTCCTCGCTGGTCCCTCTGGGACCTTCCTTGAGAGCATTGAGTTGAGTGGCGAGATGGAGGATGACATCACGATGGCCGTTGCGGCTGCTGACAGGGCGAGGATCGCCGCAGGGGTCTGAGATGGGCCGCTCTGCTACCTCGCCGTTGTTTGGACGTCAGGTGGTGACCACCCGCGAGGTGCCCGGCGAACTTGAGAGCCGCCTCGAGGCTCTTGGGGCAGAGGTCATGCATGTTCCGCTCATAACGACGGCCGAGGCGCCAGAAACCGTCGCTGGCATAGAGGCGTCATGGGTGATTGCAACCTCTCCGAAT
>JBDQKN010000148.1:0-5298 GCA_040263235.1 Ilumatobacteraceae bacterium | reverse complement strand
AGGCTGAACTCAGCGGCAGATGACCCTTGGCCTCCGGCGGCAGCAATCAAGCCGGAGACTTCGGCTCCTTCGGGTACCAGTGAGGCAGGGACGTCAGTAGGGACACCGTCGACGGCCTCGGCGACCGGCATGGCGGTGCTGAGCGTGGAACTCGACTCGGTGGCGGGGGAGTCGCCGCAGCCTGTGCACAATCCGACGATGCTGAGCGAGATCAACACACGAACAACAGGTCTCTGGGGGAGTAGAGGCACGGTCTCATCGTAATGAATGCTGTCTGGGTCTCCCGTCGCCGCCGCTGAAGGCATTCGGTGTGGAACTAGTGTGATTTCGTGCCGGCGTTGTCAAACAGTCAGTCGGGAAATCCGGATGCGGGGAGCAGCCATCGCTGGGCCCTGATCGTTGAGGATGACCCAAACGACTTGGATCTCGCTTCCGAGGTGCTGAGGCGTGAGGGCTTTGCGGTGATGGGTGCGGGCAGCGCCTCACGAGCTCGCGAACTATTGGGTTCACGTGCGATCGATCTGTGCATTCTCGACCTCGGGCTCGAAGACGCGAATGGCCTGGAACTGCTCGTTGAGGTTCGTCAGCGCTTTCAAATGCCGTTGATGGTCTCGACTGGTCAGGCCGACGTTGAGACCGCTGTCGTCAGTCTTCGACTCGGCGCTGATGACCATCTGGTGAAGCCGTACCCACCGGCATTGTTTGCAGCACGTGTGGCGGCGCTGATGCGACGGTCAGGTGCCGACCATCGGGAACAGGTCCTGCAGTTCGATGAGTTGAGAATCGACCTCTCGGCGCGAGAAATCACTCTTGACGGGGTACCGGTGGTGATGCCAGCGCGTGAGTTCGATGTCCTTGCGTTTCTTGCGACACATCCCCGGCAGGTCTTCTCGCGCCGTCAGCTACTCGAGCAGGTGTGGGAGTCATCACCTGAGTGGCAAGACGAAGCCACTGTCACCGAGCACATCCGGAAAATCCGCCTTCGGATCGAGTCTGACGCTCGAACACCCCGTTGGATCTCAACGATCAGGCGGGTCGGCTATCGATTCAATGGATGAACGATTGGTTGCTGGTGAAGGTCAGCGGTGCGCCAGATAGGCGCCAAGACCTGAAGCATGTGACAGATCCCAACTCGAAATGACACGGTCGACGCCCATTGCCACATGTCGTCGGATGAGGGCAGTGACCATGATGTCGAGACTCGTCGACGGATCGAGTTCAAGAGCCAGGGAGATCGCGACTGCGGTGGCACCTGCCGATCCCGAGAGCGCAAGTGATCCCGTAGGCGCCAACGCTCCATCGGTCCAGTGATCGCTGATCGAATCGACTCGACCCGTTCGATCGAGCGTGACGAATTTGTCTGCCGACCAGGCACCGGTTCCGATGACGTCGGTATCCATTGCTCCAAGCAAGGCACCGAGCTCCCCCATGACCGAAAGGCGAGCGGCAAGTGCTGAGCGCGAAAGCACTGAGGCTGGGTGGACGAGCAAGGAGTCGTTCTCATCAAGATGTTCGATCGATGCTCGGATTGCACCCGGAAGTCCAATTTCAGCTCGGTCGACAACGACCACTTTGGTGGCGACATGAGGGAATCGCAGTCTCACATCGTCTGCAAGGTTTGACTTCTCAATCTGATCGGACGTGCAGACGAAGATCATCGTCGAGGCAAGGTCGATTGGGAGTCCGGCGGTGGCACGGGCATACGCAGGCATGCCGCGTACGGGCACAACCGGTGCGGGAAGTTCATATCCCGTCTCGAGGTAGCCCGCGTAGTGCGTCGCGAGGTTGACGATGATGATCATCGCCACCCGCCTCGGTCAGCCGTTGAGGCCTCCGTCGTCGGGGCCGAACTGAACTGTGTCGGTACCCTCACGCGGGGCCGAGTGTACAACGACCTTCTCTCACGGTCTTCGGGCGGCCGGCCGAGAACTTCGAAGCCGAGCACTGATTCGCGAAACGAAGGCTCCGCCACGAAAGCTCGGTTACGGCGAGTTGGTGAGAACGAGGGAACAAGCTAGATGTGCAGGTAAGCGAGACTCCGACGGGCAGTATCGATGTACGAGTCGTTGCCTCTTCGCCGAGAATCAGGAGCGATCGCATTCGGAATACCGTTGTGGCAAGGTGTCCAAGCCGGCACCGACAGCGGGATGACCATTCGAGGTTTCGACGCACTGGCGTCAGAGCGGATGACGGGAATCGAACCCGCGTATTCAGCTTGGGAAGCTGATGTTCTGCCATTGAACTACATCCGCAGCGGGCCCCACGTTAGCGGCGACCAGTTGTGCCGTCACCCTCAGGAGACGACCTTGCAAACTGCTGCGAAGTGAACAACTGAGGCCATCACTGTCGAGCCGTGCCACACCTCGTGGTAGCCGAAAATTCTCGGCCAAGGGTCGGGTCGTTGAAGCAATACAGCAGGAACACCGATGGTGTAGGCGAGCCCGCTGGCGATGACCATCATCGTCACATCGGTTCCACCGGTGGACAACATCGACGGCACTGCAACAACCGCTGCCCAACCAAGGATGAGGTACAGGGCCCAACCCGCCCGTCGGACCTGATCGAAGAACATGATTTTGGTGACTACGCCAATGGTCGCGCCAACTGCGATGAGCGCAAACACGAGGCGACCGGTGTCGGTTGGCATCGCGTAGAGACAGATTGGTGCGTAGGAGCCGGTGATGACGATGAAGATCGTCGAGTGATCGAAGCGCTGCATCCAGGCCCGAAACTCTGGCGCCCAGTCGTAGACGTGGTAGGCCGCCGACACCCCGAACCCGAGAGCGATGGCGACCATGTACAAAGCGACGGTTGTTCGGGTTTCAGGTCGCGATGCGACGGTCAGGGCGAGCCCTGCCGGTAGCGAGATCCAGAACGCGGCGGCATGAAGGCGACCGCGCCATCGGGGACGTTCGTGTCGTGCGAGGAGCACCGAGGCTGTCACGGTCGCGATCCTGTGGCGCGAGAGGAACGAAGTGGTGGCAATGTGCTCCGATTCGACCTGAATTCGATTGATGTTCAGCATCGCGACCACTTCGGGAAGGATTCCCACGACCAGATGGTCAGGAAACCGCAGGTGACCGGGTGCTGAGCCCTCCCCGGTCGACCATCTGGCCAACTACAGTTCGAGTCTGTGATCCTGTCCGACCGCACCATCCGGGAACAGATCGCGGCTGGCCGCATTGTGATCGACCCATATGACGACACCTTGGTTCAACCATCATCGATCGATGTTCGCATCTCGCACCTCTTTCGAGTGTTCCGAAATCACACCGCTGGGGTGATCGATGTCAAGCGCGACATGACGGGGCTGACCGAACTCGTCGAGATGCCTGAGGATGGGTCCGAGCCGTTTATGTTGCATCCCGGTGAGTTCGTACTCGGGTCGACGCTCGAACGTATTGGGGTTCCTAATGACCTCGTTGGACGTGTTGAGGGTAAGTCAAGTCTCGGTCGCCTCGGTCTGCTCATTCACTCAACCGCTGGGTTCATCGACGCTGGTTTCGACGGGCACATCACCCTTGAACTGGCGAATGTGGCGTCGCTGCCGATCACGCTTTACCCGGGGATGAAAATTGGCCAGGTGAGTTTCATGCACATGACAACACCCGCTGACCGACCGTATGGATCGGGAGCCAGCGGCTCAAAGTATCAGGGCCAGCGAGGCCCAACTCCAAGCCGTTACTTCGAGAACTTCGATCCGGGTCGCTGACGACTACGAGGGGTGACGCTCGATGACTGCAGCGATTACCCGGCGTAACCATTCGCTCACTGGTCCAGAGGCCGCGCGGGCTGCCAAACGGGGTCTTGTCGACGCCGCTTGGTTTCAACCTCGGGTGGTGCCGTCGGTGCTCCGCGACCTTCAACAACGAAGCGATGGTCGAGCGGCTCGTGACACGGTGCTCTGGTTGGCGCTCATCGTCGTGTCTGCCTGGGTCGCCTGGTGGTCGCTTGGCGTCGACGGCGTCATTTCCGTGCAGGCCATTCCGGCTTTTGTGGTGTACGGGGCGTTGTATGGGGGCTCCGCAGATGCCCGGTGGCACGAGTGTGGTCACGGAACGGCATTCAAGTCGCGGTGGGCGAATGAGGTGGTGTACCACCTGGCCTGCTTCATGTTGTGGCGCGGCCCAACCCTGTGGCGGTGGTCGCATCATCGGCACCACACCGACACCATCATCGTGGGCAGAGACGCCGAGATCGCCTACCCGCGTCCCACCAGCGTGTGGCGTGCGGCATGGATGTTCGTTCACCTTGAGGGTTCGGCACGTCTGTTCGGCCGACTTGTGCGCCATGCCACTGTCGGACTCGATGCCGATGCGCTCGATCTCATTCCAACGATCGATCGCCGTCGGGCGGTGTGGGAGGCACGGGTCATCGTCGGTTCGGTGCTGCTTGTTGTGGCGTGGGCGATCTCAATCGGGTCGATCGTTCCGTTGCTCTTCATCGGGCTTCCAACCGTGTACGGCGGATGGCTGATGGTGTTCTTTGGAATGACACAACATGCCGGCCTCCGGGACGATGTCTTGGATCACCGTTTGAATTCCCGCACCGTGATGATGAATCCGATTCTCAGGTTCCTCTATCTCAATATGAATTTTCACGTAGAGCACCACCTTTTTCCGAGCGTGCCTTACCAGTCATTGCCTCGGCTGCACGATGAGATCGCTGATCAATTGGCTCCACCCCTGCGGTCGACCTGGGCTGCGTATCGGTCAATCATCGGGGCGTTGTGGCATCAGCGACGAGATGCCGGATGGGAGATCCCGTTGTCGGTTCCAGAGGTCGCTGGGGTAGTGCCCGAGCGGATCGAAGTGGGGGAGAAACTGTGGGTGCGTAGTGCCGGTTCGCAGGTGGCTGTCGCCCGAGTCGGTGATCTCGAGGTGGGCGACATGCGACGTGTTGATCGGGGTGGAGAGACCTTTGTGTTATGCCGAGTTGCGGATGACGAGTTCAGACTGTTGGACGGCATGTGCACCCATGCGAAGGTGCACATGGCAGGTGGTGCGTTGCTGACGTCACGCGATCGATGTGAACTCGAGTGCCCAAAGCACAATGCGCGTTTTGATGTCGTCTCGGGTGAGCCGACTCGGGCTCCTGCTCGGTTGGCGCTTGGTGTGTATGACGTCAGGGTTGTAGATGGTCGGGTGATGACGGCGTTTGAGCGGGTGTTTGCAGACGACGTGGAGTGAGTTCGTTGTTGGCGAGGTCTGGGTGTCTGGTGGGTGGTGTTTGTTGTGATGTCGTCTCGGGTGAGCCGACTCGGGTTCTTGCTCGGTTGGCGCTTGGTGTGTATGACGT
>JBDQKN010000147.1:0-5367 GCA_040263235.1 Ilumatobacteraceae bacterium | reverse complement strand
GGTACTTGCTCGCGTCAACTGCGTCAGGATCATGAGCAGTGCACCAAAGGACATGATCTTGATTCCCCAGGCCAACTCGATGCCAGCCGCGATATCGAGTTCCCGTCCACTCAAGGTGCCCCACTGATCCTCAGCCCAATCCTCGGCCGACGCGGTGTTTCCGAGCCCACCGACCCAGCCCATGGCGGCGAACAGCCGCAGCCCCAACCCCGTCTTCAAGACCTTGACCATGTTCGCTACCTCCGATGAGTTGTCGTTGGTGATCCCGAATGGGAAGCACAACAAGCCGCACGATTCTGGACTTGCATGGCCGTGATGGTCGCCGCTCCAAGTTGCGAAAACCTTGTGGCGAAGCGACAAACACATGACCCGCGGGACACGGGCGAGGGAACGTTGTCGACTGAGTCGGCTCAAATCTCCGGAAGCACTGGCAACCCGTCCGGAGGCCACGCCGCCAGCTTCGTCATCTACCGTACGGGGATGTTCTCGCCGGCACCTCCCCATTGGGAGCAACCGGTGCGGGACAGTTTCAGCCGTCAAGGTCTCATGGCCGCGCTCGCTATCCGGCTCCACTCACTCGCCCCCGGCGAGGTCAGGCTCCGTTTCGACCTTGCAACGAACCTGACCCAACACCACGGTTTCGTCCATGCCGGCGTGATCGGATCAGTACTCGACTCTGCCTGCGGCTGGGCGTCGCAGACACTCATGCCTGCCGGCACCGAGGTACTCACCGTCGAATACAAACTCAACCTGTTGCGACCAGCCACAGGAGCCACCTTTGAAGGTGTGGGCGTCGTCACACGTCCCGGTGCGACGATCACCTTCGCCTCCGGTCAACTCGTCGAGATCAACGACCCCGAACGACCCATCGCGACAATGACCGCCACACTCATCGGGGCACGCCCCGACTGAAACATCCATCGCATCGACGCGTCGCAACGCCGCCACACAGTTCTCGGCGAGTGACGTACCGTTCGAGTTCGCCCGCACCGTTTTCGTTGCCTCCGCAACTCGGGTGACGCCACGCAAATGCTCAACGGTCAACTCGGCAACCGGATGATCCCCATGAGCATCAACCAACAGTTTCCACTAGCGGCGATAGGTGCCAGCAATTCCCGAACTGGTCTCAGCGAGCACCACCTCGACATGCTGAGCAACGGTCCGGTTCCGCACCGGGTCGTCCAGACGACGCATCGCGTCACGGATCTCCTCGAGAGACACCCCGAAGTCGGCGGCAAGGCGGGCAACCGTCATGGCGTGATCGATGCTCATGACAAGCACCGTCCGGTCACACAAAATTCCTGCCAGCAGGTTGACGGGCGTCGTGACGGGGTTCCCGAACCGTCAGGAGAACGCTCGCCACTCGGTGTGTTGATGCTCGACCCGGGCGGATGCCTCTCGGGGAGTTGCAACTCGTGTCGGAGGGGGGACTTGAACCCCCACGCCCATTAGTAGGGCACTAGCACCTCAAGCTAGCGCGTCTGCCATTCCGCCACTCCGACGTAGCTTGGTGGAGGCTATCGGCTCCCTCGGACGCTCCACCATCGCCCTCAGGCTTGAATCACCTGATGAACAGGAAGCTGAGTGCAAGCACGGAGAGAATCCACGCCAAGGAGAACACGAAGGTGATCCGGTTGAGGTTCCGCTCCGCAGTGGTGGCGCCGAGTGATGCCCCGCCGCCGCCGCCAAACATGTCAGACAGTCCGCCGCCACGGCCCGAGTGCATCAGCACCCCGGCGATCACGCCGATCATTGAGACGATGTTGACGACCAACATCACGTAGAGCATCAGGTCACGCACGATCAAAGATCCTACCGGAGGGCCGTCAAAGCCCGGTCAGTTCTTCAGCACCGTAACGAACGGCTCTTGGCGAACGAGCGGTGAATGGGTCAACGTCCGACCATCACGAGTACCCCACAATCCAGGCACAACCACTGCGCCGACCCCTCGTCGGAACCAGCCCACTCCACCACAGGTGAGCACCGGATTCTCACAGGAGGGCCAGTGCTCGACGCCGATCACCACTTGGCCGTCCCCATCGAGGTCCTGCAATGCCAACAGATCCTCAATCTCCCAGAGTGCCGCCGTGCGAATGTCCGACAGCACCGACTCAGGCCCCAACTTGTCGGGGCGCCATGCGATCGCCGAGGGGATTCGGGCCAAGGGCAGAACGTGACGCGTTGCCGCTAACCGGTCGAGAACTCGCTGTATGTACTCAATCTGTTCGTCAGCAGATCGAGTCGATAATGCACGCGCGAGAAGCGAATCGGTCTCGGCATCACAGAACCCCGTCACATTCCAACCGGGAGACTCTGTGTTTGATCGCTCGTCACAGGCAAACCGGCGACCGAAGAGTCCGATGTCAGCCAACCCCTCCTCGGCATACACCGCCATATCCCAGTCCCCTGAGGCCAACTGGTCACGGAACACGCACTCGCCCGAGCACTCCTCAACGAGCACGTCGAACCCAGCTTCAGACATCATTGGAACGATCGACTCGACTAGTTGCGCCTGACGGCCGTGCCCACCATCAACCAGCCAGCGGATCTGGTGAGGTTCACCCGACGCGTCCTGCCAGTGGCCATCGCTGTCAAAGGTCCAACCCTCGTCTGTCAACGATTGCGCTGCACCACCAGGATCAAAGGCATCGGCAAAAGGGGCGGTACCCGCGCACCAATCCGGCTCGGTCACCGGCCCACAATTCCACAGCGCAGTGTCGGGGCGGATCGCCTTGTAGACCTCCTCGATGAGGCGATCGCGGTCCAACGAACGCCAGAAGGCATCACGGAATACTGAATCGCTGAAACTTCCGTCAGTGGCGCCGTTCAGATACAGGTCTTCGTGCCGTCCACTCGACTGAAGCTCAAATCGAAGGTTTGGATCATCGAGCCCCTCTGCCACGCCAACCGACAATTCAGGGACAATCAGATCGACCTCACCCGATCGCAACACTTCGACTTCCAGATCGATATCTCCGATCGGAACGAACACCAGCCGCTCGAATCCAATCTCGAGTTCGTCCCCCGACTGCTCGGCAACACCGAGGATCAATTGCACGGCGTTCCAAACCTCGACCTCAAGGGGGGCGAGCGCGGATGGCGAACTGTCCTCCCACAGCGTCGACACGTCCGCGCAGTCGTCAATCTGGCTTGCCTGCAAAAGGCGATCGAAAAGCACGCGGTGCCCAGAGACCACTCGGTCGAAGTACACCTCGACGGAGTCCTCAGCGCGACCGGCCCTCACATCGATCACTGCGGCATAGGCGTCAGCCTCAGTCGAGCCAGGGGTGAGACTCAGCGCCCGAACGGTGCATGCCACGTCGGCCACTGAGATCTTCGAGCCGTCCGACCAGCGTGCATCTGTTGCAAACTGAAATGACAGCTGCATCACCGCGTCGGCCGGCACCGGCACCGTGGTTGAGGTGGTGGTCGAGCCGGGAAACGTCGTCACAGTCGATGTGGTCGACGCGACACTGGTCGACGTGGGCGAGGTCGAGGTGGTTGCACGATCTGAGGTTGCCGACGGCGTCGGGTCCGGTCCGCAGGAAGTAAGCAACAGGGCGCTGACGATCAGGAGCGGGGAAGGACTGAACAACCCGCGAACACTGAAAACACTGCGTCGACTCGTTGCATCCATCTCTGTTCGGCACCGTACCAGTGCCGTCACCCGCATTCCCAGCAGGAACAACCGTCAGCGATCGGCAGCGGTGGCGATAATTCGCGCGAATTCATCGGGATCGAGACTGGCGCCACCGACCAAGGCCCCGTCGATGTCGGGCTGAGACATGAGCTCGGCGATCGTGCCCGCCTTCACGCTCCCGCCATATTGGATTCGAACCGCTGCTCCAGCCTCCGTCCCAAACGATGCCGACACTGCAGCACGAATCGATGCGCAGACCGTCTGAGCGTCATCAGCCGTGGCGTTCTTCCCCGTGCCGATGGCCCAGATCGGCTCGTAGGCAATCACCATCGCGGCGACGTTCTCCTTCTTGACTCCCTGAAGACCCGACACGACCTGTCCGAGCACCTTCGGCTCGGTCTCACCTGCCTCCCGCTCGGCGAGTGTCTCTCCCACGCACATGATCGGCGTCATCGAGTTCGCAATGATCGCTTTCACCTTGGCGTTCACCATCTCATCGGTTTCGCCGAATATCTCCCGACGCTCACTGTGTCCACAAATCACGAGTTTCACATCGAGCTTCGCGAGGAACGCCGGAGATACCTCGCCTGTGAACGCACCCTTGATCTCATGGTGGCAATGTTGCGCACCGAGAAGAAAGTTCATTCGGTCGGCCTCGATCGAGGTCTGAAGTGTCCTGAGGTCGGTGAATGGTGGATGAAGGCTGACATCAACCTTTGCAACGACGTCCTTTGGCACCAGCCATGCCAACTTCTGCAAGGTTCGGAGGGCCTCGAAGTGATCGAGGTTCATCTTCCAGTTGCCACTAATCAACGGTGTACGGGTATCAGGCATTGGGTGCACCTCTCAACGCAGCAAGACCGGGTAGATCGCCGAGTTCGAGCAATTCGAGGCTCGCTCCTCCACCGGTGGAAACATGATCGACCTCGTCATCGAGTCGGAATGCTGCCAAGGCCGCTGCCGAATCGCCGCCGCCGACAACAGTGAAGGCCTTGGTATCTGCCATGGCATGAGCCAAGGTTCTCGTTCCGTTCTCGAACCGCTCGTCTTCAAACATCCCCATCGGTCCGTTCCAGAAGACCATCCGAGCGTCCATCACCACATCGGAGAAGGCTGCTGCTGAACCTGGGCCGATGTCGAAGCCTTTGGCACCTTCGGGGAGTCGGGTCCCAAACGTCGCGAACTCCCCCGTCGAATCAACCCCGACAACGTCGTCGGGAAGAACGAGCTTGGTGCCGTGATTCTCAAGGATCCGACGGCATGTTTCGACCATCTCAGGCTCGAACAACGAGTCACCGATTGGCTTCCCTTGCGCCGCGAAGAATGTAAAACACATCGCGCCGCCGATCACCAGTTGATCGACCACTCCGAGCAGAGCCTCAACCACACCCAACTTGTCGGAGATCTTGGCGCCCCCTAGCACGGCCACGAACGGATGCTTCGGCCGATCTCGAAGGCCAAGCAACACCTCGACCTCGCGCTGGAGCAGTCGGCCCATCGCCGACGGCAGGGTGGCCGGCGGTCCCACGATCGAAGCGTGTGCACGGTGAGAGGCGCCGAACGCATCATTGACATAGGCATCGATACCGTCGATCAGCCGGGCGGTGAACGCCGGATCATTCCCCTCCTCACCCGGGTCGAAACGGAGGTTCTCGAGCAGTTCGACACCGGGAGCCAGTTCGGCGAGTCGTTCGCGAACCGGGTCCATCGAATACCCAGGGTTCGGC
>JBDQKN010000146.1:0-5380 GCA_040263235.1 Ilumatobacteraceae bacterium | reverse complement strand
GTTCTGCTCCATCGTGATGAGTTGCGCCAGCCGATCAGCCGACAGCACGGGCTGTTCACCGGCATCGGCGAATGCCTCTTTCACGTGGATCAATGCTCGATCACCCGAACCGCCAGCCAACACAACCTTGAGCACATACGCGTCTTGTCCGCGCTCAACCACCGTCGTCACAGCTTCGGAATTCGCCGGTTGACCTGTGGCCTCGGCGAGTTGACGTCGTCGCTCGGCAGGCAGTGGCGGCAGCGCACCAAGAACCGACGAGACCCACTCATGGCTGGGGTTCAACGCCACCAGATCGGGATCTGGGAAATAGCGGTAATCGTCGGCATCTTCCTTGGTGCGAAGGGTGTGGGTTCTGCCGTCGCCTTCATCCCAATGTCGAGTCTCCTGACGAATCGGCTCACCTGCGGTGATCATCGATATCTGGCGGCGGGCTTCGTAGTCGATGGCCCTTCCGAGCGATCGCACCGAATTCACGTTCTTGATCTCACACCGGGTACCGAGTGGTTCTCCAGGTCGACGCACGCTGACATTGGCGTCGACGCGCATCGAGCCTTCCTCCATCCGCGCATCCGAGGCGCCGACTGCAACGAGAATTGCTCGCAACTCACTCGCATACAACCGGGCCTGATCTGGCGAGGTGATGTCGGGCCTGCTGACTATCTCGACCAGCGGAACCCCGGCACGATTGAAGTCGATCAACGATCCCTCGCTGCCGTGGATACGGCCACTGCCCCCGATGTGGGTGCTCTTTCCGGTGTCCTCCTCGAGATGGGCACGTTCGATCCCCACCGATGAACCGTCGGGGAGGTCGAGATGTCCGTCGATGTTGAGCGGTCGGTCGTATTGCGATATCTGATACGCCTTCGGCATATCAGGGTAGAAGTAGTTCTTCCTGGCAAAGGTGCACGACTGAACCGTGCACCCGAGTGCCAACCCGATTCGCATTCCCAGTTCCACCGCATGCCGGTTCAACACTGGCAACGCGCCCGGCAACCCAAGAGTCACTGGGTCGATGTTGGTATTCGGATCGTCGCCAAACCGATTCGGCGATCCGGAGAACAACTTGGTGGCCGTGGCCAATTCCACGTGGACCTCAAGGCCGACCACCATCTCGAAACCCTCATGGGTCCACTGCTGGTTATTCACCGTGCACCACCAGCAGCACGCTCCAACTCGGCTGCCACAGCAAACATGGTCGGCTCACCGAGTGCCGGTGCCAACACCTGCACACCCACCGGTAGGTCATCGGCGCCGGAGCCGAATGGCACGCTCATCGCTGGGTCGCCCGTCAGATTTGACGGAATCGTGTAGGTATCACAGAGGTACATGGCCATTGGATCGTTTGTCTTGGAGTCCAACGGAAAGGCCACACTTGGTGAAGCAGGCGTGATGAGTGCATCGACATTGGCATATGCGGCAGCAAAATCCTGGGCCATGAGACGGCGGACCTTCAAGGCCTTGCCGTAATAGGCGTCGTAGTACCCAGCTGACAGCGCATAGGTGCCAAGCATGATTCGACGCTTCACCTCGGGTCCAAAGCCAGCCGACCGGGTAGCTGAATACATCGCGTTCGTATCGGCAGCCGACACCCTGAGGCCGTACCGGACACCGTCATATCGGGCCAGATTCGAGGAGGCCTCCGCCGGAGCGATGAGGTAGTAGGCGGTCAGCCCGTAGTGGAACGCCGGTATCGAAACGTCAACGATCTCGGCACCAGCCGCAGCGAGTACCTCGAACGCCTCCTCCACCCGTGCCTGCACATCGGGATCCGCCCCGGCCGGAAGATCAGCGATCCGGCCGATGCGCAGTCCCGAAACACCACGACCAAGGGCGGGGCTCAAGGCATGAAACGGTTCCGGAATCGACGTCGAATCACCGGGATCAAATCCGGCGATCGACTCGAGCAAGAGCGCGGCATCGGCAACATCGTGGGTGAACGGACCTATCTGGTCAAGGCTCGATGCGAAGGCGACTAAGCCCATCCGGCTGACGGTTCCGTACGTGGGCTTCACTCCCACCACCCCGCAGAGTGCAGCCGGTTGACGAATCGATCCTCCAGTGTCCGAACCAAGAGAACCGGCGGCAAAGCCCGCCGCTACAGCAGCAGCAGAACCACCTGATGAACCACCGGGAACCCGAGAGGTGTCACGAGGGTTGCGGGTTGGCCCAAATGCGGAGTTCTCGGTGCTCGAACCCATGGCGAACTCGTCGAGGTTGGTCTTGCCGACAATGACCGCCCCAGCGGCCGACAGGCGCTCGACCACTGTGGCGTCATATGGGGGCCGCCACCCTTCAAGCATCTTCGACGAACAGGTCGTCGGTACGCCACGTGTGCACATGTTGTCTTTCAGTGCGATCGGCACTCCGGCCAACGGACCTGGGTCACGGCCAGCAGCGACCTCGGCATCGATCGATGCAGCCCGCTCAAGGGCATCCTCGGCGAGAACCAAGTTGAAAGCATTGATCTCGGGCTCGCGTGCTGCGATGCGGTCGAGGTGCTCTTGTACGGCTGCTACCGCCAACCGCTCACCAGAGCGAACGGCGGCGGCGATCGAGCGAATCGTGTCGGTCATGCCTCGGCTCCGAGGATCGGAGGGACTCCGAATCGGCCATCGACAGCATCAGGAGCGGCGGCAAGTACCTCATCGCGGTCGAGGGTGGGAAGCTCAACGTCATCTCGCATCACGTTCACCAACTCGACGGGCTGGGTCATTGGCTCCACATCGCCAAGATCGAGGGAGTCGATATCAGCGAAGTGGTCGAGCATGTCGCCGAGTTGCTCGGTTGCCGCCATCAGCTCGACCTCATCGAGTTCAAGTCGGGCGAGGCGAGCCACCTTGGCGACGACCTCTAGAGAGATGCGATCGGACACAGCATCCGAGGCTACCGCTGGGTTGTCTCGCCCTCATCGGGCTCGCCGCCGCTCTCAGCGACATCTGCGACCGTCTCAACCGGTTCAGCATGTGACGTGCCACCTCGCGTGAGCACCAGGTGCGCCAGGCCTCCCACAACTGCAGCGAGAGCCACCCACTGATTCCATCGCAATCCCCCGAGCGTCGAGGCTGCGTCGATTCGAAGTCCCTCGACCCAAAACCGCCCGACGCCATAGCCAGCCACGTAGAGGGCGAACAGCCGGCTCCCGCCCAATGGCCGGGTCCGGTCGATCCAAAGCAACAATCCGCAGAGCCCCAGACTCCACACACTCTCGTACAAGAAGGTGGGGTGGAACGTGGTCCCCAATTCGTATGTGGCCGGTGTGTGGGCGGCATCGACCTCGAGTGCCCAGGGCACGGTGGTCGCCCGCCCGAACAACTCTTGGTTGAACCAGTTACCCCATCGTCCGATTGCTTGAGCCAACGGAATCGCTGGAGCCGCAGCCGTTAGGACTGCGGCGACGGGCACTCCACGGGATCGCGCGCGCCATGCCCCGACCGCTGCGCCAAGCAGTAACCCCCCGGGGATCCCGAGGCCGCCTTTCCACACCTGCGGAATTGCTGAGAGGTTGTCAGCGAAGCGATCCCACTCAGTCGCGACGTGATAAAGCCGCGCCCCAACCAACCCACCGACGACGCCCCATGTCCCGATCGATGCAGCATCGTCCCGAGTGCCCTTGCCCGCGGCCTCCAGACGTCGGCCGAGCAACCAGACCGCTGCAATCGCCCCAATGGCGATGAGCAGACCGTATGCCCGGATGTCAATTGGGCCGATTGAGATGCCGGTGCCCGGAGGCGCTGGAAACGTATGCGGGATCATCATTGTCAGCGGCTGGCGATTTCAGAGGCGAATCCAACCGAACGCTCGCAAATCAGATCGCGATCAAAGTCCTGTGTCGCAACATGAAATGACCGCTCCAACCAGATGTGCTCTACCGAGCCGCCATAGGTGGATGCGAGATGGGAGCTGTCGGCAGGGTCGACTACGTGATCATGTTCCGAGGTGAACAACAACAAGGGCATCTCAAGTCGACCCCAGTGCTCACATCGTGGGCGAACGCCATCGAGAAACATCGATCGAAGTGGGACAAGCGGTGTCCCCTCGTAGGAGAGTTCCGTTGCCGACGGATCTGCGATATCTGACCCGATCCCAGGAAGCACGGCCATCCCGTCGTCGATGAACTCTTCGATCATCGCTGTCTCCTCCGGCGAGCGCATCCGCGCCACCGGGTTCACACAGATCAACCCGGCAGCGGCACGCTCGCCACCAACCGCAAGCGTGAGGAGCCCACCCATCGACAGGCCAGCAACAACCACTCGGTCGCATCGGTCAGCAAGTACATCGAACGAACCAAGAGCGGCGCCAAACCAGTCGTCCCACCCGGTGGTCATCATGTCCTCAATGGTGGTGCCGTGCCCTGGAAGGCGGGGCATTTCGACATCAAATCCGGCTTCAACCATCGCTTCGGCCACCGGGCGCACCGACGATGGATTCCCGGTGAATCCATGGAGCACGAGCACGCCAGTAGCTGACCCAACTTCATGGGACAATGGCTCGGCCCCTGGCATTAATGGAACATCAGCAGCAGTCATTGGCACAGTCTGCCCGATTGCCGATCGCCTACCGGTGCGATAGCCGTCCTAACCTCATCACCGGTGACCGCAAGATCGGCGATGCGCAACAGACGTCGGATCGAGGGCTCAGCACTTTCGGCTCTCGCTCCACTCAGTGTGCTTGCTCCGTTCTGCCTGCTCTCACTGCTCATCATCGGATACCCGATAACTCTGGTGCTGCGGATTGGCAACATCTCCGGTCATTGGTGGTGGTATCCGGCAATCTGGCTCATTCTCGCGGTCGGCTTGTTCTGGCGACCGATTCAGATTGCTGTGCTCTCCCCCGCTCTCGGAGCCCGTCGCCCACGTTCAATTGAGGCGGGTCACCTCAACCAGGTCTGGGCGCAGGTGGCCGATGCCTCGGGGATCGACCCGACGCGGTATGTCCTGCGTGTTATCGATGCAGACGAGATCAACGCGTTCGCCACCGGTGGGCACTTGGTGATTGTCACCTCATTTGCCGCCACCGAACTCACCCCCGGGGAGCTCTCAGGGGTGCTTGCTCACGAGTTGAGCCATCACCTCGGACTCCACACAATTGCCCTAACACTCGGCCATTGGCTCTCAATTCCCGTTCTTGCTCTTGCCCGACTGGGGTTCAACCTCCAAGCCGTCGCCAGCGCCGCTACCAGTGCATTTGCATCTCACTCAGCCGCTCTCACTGCACTCGGACGCGTTGTAGCCGGGATTCTCACCGGGTTGTCCTGGATCCCGCTCTCAGTGGTGTACCTGAGCGACGCCGTTGGCAACCTCGTTGGTCATCGAGCCGAGTTCGAAGCAGATCGGCGCGTCGTGCAGATCGGGCTCGGACGCGAACTCGTTGCCGCTCT
>JBDQKN010000145.1:0-5432 GCA_040263235.1 Ilumatobacteraceae bacterium | reverse complement strand
GGCATCAAGTGGCATGAACTCGATGAATCGCACCTCGATTCCCCGCTCACGACCGAATCTGGCCATCGCAACGATCTCATCGTCGTTGACACCCCGCTCGACGACCGTGTTGATCTTCACCGGATCAAGCCCAGCTTCGATGGCAGCGTCGATTCCCGCCAAGACATTGGCCAACTCATCGCGACGAGTCATCGCCGCGAACCGCTCCGCATCGAGGGTGTCGAGGCTGATGTTGATTCGCCGCAGACCAGCTGCGCGTAGATCGTGAGCCGAGTTCCGCAAGGTCGCCCCATTGGTCGTCATCGCAAGGTCTACCCCAAGTGCCGCAATCTTTGAGACCAGAGTGGTCAGATGCGCACGAACAGTGGGTTCGCCCCCCGTCAAGCGGATTCCGGTCACGCCGTATCGCTGAACGAACAAACGAGCAATCCGTTCGATCTCCTCAAAGGACAGCACCTCGCTTCGAGGTAACCACTCCATGCCTTCAGCCGGCATGCAGTACGTACACCGGAAATTGCACCTATCGGTCACTGAGATCCGAAGGTCTTTGATCACCCGCCCAAACGGGTCAACGAGGTCGTGTGCTGCCCCGGTCATGCACTCAGGATAGGAGCAAGAGCACCGCCACGTCAGCCCCCGGCGGCACACCCTCGCCATCAGGCACCACAGCAAGCGCATCCGCCATCGATGAAGCAGCGAGTTGATGGCTGCCTTGAGCCCGAACTGGGAGCACATGGCATCGGCCATCATCGCCGAACAAGGCCGTCACCCGCATCAGGTGTGTCTTGCCATCTGGGCGGCGCTCAAGACCCGTATCTGCAACAGCGACCACACTCTGACGCGCAAGTCGGCGATGCCCCATCATCCGTCGGAGAGCAGGCCGAGCAAACATCTCAAAACTCACGAGCGAACTCACCGGATTGCCCGGTAGGCCAAAAATCGGGGTGCCATCGAGCAGTCCAAAAGCGAACGGCTTCGCTGGCTTGATCGCCACCTGCATCCACCGCATCTCTGCAATTCGGCCGAGTACCGCCTTGACCACGTCGTAGTCGCCCATCGACACCCCGCCACTTGACACAACCGCGTCGTGGCTGAGTGCAGCAGAGCGCAGAACCCGCTCGAGTTCGACCTCGTCATCTCGCACGATGCCCAGATCGGTCACCACGCATCCTGCTGCCACCAACGAGGCTGCGAGCATTCGTCGGTTGCTTTCACGGATCTCGCCCGGAGCCAGAGGTCCACCATCGTCAACCAATTCGTCACCGGTCGAGAGCACAGCCACCGACACCCTCGGATGCACCAATACCGATCGAGCATTGATCGTGGCGAGCACACCGAGAACTGCGGGCGTCACCAACGTTCCCCTGTTAAACAGCAGATCACCCGGAACAACATCGTCGCCGGCTGGCCGGACCGAGGCCCCGGCGTCCACCCGAGCACGCACCAGAACAGCGTCATCGCCGAGCCGCTCGGTGTCTTCCACCATCACCACGGCATCGGCGCCAGGGGGGATGGGGGCTCCAGTCATGATCCGGATTGCCTCCCCTGTTCCAAGCATTCGATCGCCGGGCCCTGCGCCAGCCGCTATCTCCCCAACGACCTCCAATCGCACCGGTGCCACACCTGCTTCAGCCACGTCTCCTGATCGCACGGCGTAACCATCGACTGCGGTGTTGTCGAACGGCGGCACCGTCTCGGTCGCAATCACATCGTCGGCGAGGACGAGCCCAACCGAGTCGGTGAACGGCACCGGCACGGCGGACAACGGCGGACAAGCATCCAGCACGAACGACTGGGCCTCAGCAAGCGGAATCACGGTCGTGACCGTACCGCGATCGCAGAGAGGAGTACCACGGCAGACTGGAGAGGTGAGTGTGCACGACCCCTTGCCAGCCGACGGACTGACGGTTCGATGGGACACCTGGGACAGCGAGTACTCCGAGGAGTTGACCCTGCGCTGGGAGAACGAGGCGTGGACTGCAACAGGAGTGCTGTCACGAGAACGAATCCAGTATGTGGTTCGTCTCTCACCCCTCTGGCAGGTGCGGCAATTCCTTCTCTTTCGCGATCTCGAGGAGCCAGATCTCTGGCTCGGTACCGATGGCCATGGCCGATGGGGCGAGATGAACGGCGCACATCGACCCGACCTCGACGGGGCTCTTGACATCTCACTTGGCTGCACCCCCTTTGATCACCTTGCGCCCCTCCGACGCGCCGGAGATAACGACCACATCTCGGTAGCGGCCTTGGAGGTTGATGTCGAGACTCTCGGCATAGTCCCACGAGGACGCACCTACCAGCGTGTTGCGGGCCGTCGATGGGAACTCGCCGACGGGACAACGACGACCGAGTTCGGTGTCGACCGATATGGCCTCCCACTTGACATCGAGGGGGCGTTCAGGCGCCGTTAGTCAGGTTGATGCCCGGTCGATTGCTGCGCGAAGGCGCTTCCCGAGTGCACCGGTTCGATCAGCCCGAACCGAGTGTTCGACGGCGGCGGCGAGGAATCCTTCGGGAGTGCCGGTGTCCCACCGGTCGACCGAGGCAATCACACCATGGAACGGACTTCGTGATGCCTGAGCGCGCAGGGCATCAGTGAGTTGCAGTTCGCCTCCGGCACCTGGCCGAAGACGACTGATCTCGTCGAACACATCGACGGTCAGCGCATAGCGACCGATCACGATGAGCGAGCTTGGTGCCGACTCGACAGAGGGCTTCTCAACGAGATCAGAAACCGCCACAACTCCACGATCATCGACCGCTCCTACGGGGTCGATCACTCCATAAGCCGACACCTCCGACCGAGGCACCTCAATGAGCCCGACCACGCTTCCGGCCGAATCGCGGCAGACATCGATCATCTGCTGTAAGAGTTGAGGCCCTCCCATGATCTCGTCGGGTAGAGCGACCACGAAACCATCACCCTCAACCACCCCGCGGGCACAACCCACGGCGTGGCCAAGGCCAAGAGGACGGTCTTGGTTCACCACCGTGACTCGCCAATCGCGACCGATTGATGCGAGTCGCTCAGCAATCGCGTCAGCACCTTTGGCTCGCAAGGTCTCGAGCATCGCCGGATCGGCACTGAAGTAGCGTTGAAGCGACGGCTTTGCATCGCTCGACACCACCACCACATGGTCGATACCCGCTCCAAGAGCCTCATCGATAACCAGTTGGATCGCCGGAGTGTCACCGATCGGCATCAATTCCTTCGGTACGGCCTTCGTCGCCGGAAGAAATCTGGTGCCGAGCCCAGCAGCGGGGATAACGAGGGTTCGCACCTGCACCATCTCGACGATATCTTTTCACCTGCCATGCCAACGTACGTGTACAGGTTCATCGAAACCGGAGAGACCATCGAGGTCCAGCAGTCGTTCTCCGACGACGCACTCACTGAGGCGGTGCACCCCGATACCGGTGCAACCATGCCGGTGAAGAAGGTCTTCCAACCGGTTGGTGTGACCTTCAAGGGGGGCGGCTTCTACAAGACCGACAGTCGGGGTGGGTCGGGCTCGAAGCCAAGTACAACCTCAAGTACATCCTCGGGTTCTGAGACGAGTTCGACCACATCGTCTGGCTCTTCCTCATCGACTCCCTCCGATTCGGCTTCTCCAACGACCACTCCATCGGCATCGTCCTCAGACGGTTCCTCCGGGTCGTCAACCAGCGCTGCTTGATACGTACCCTCAGCCCGGCCGCCCCCGTCACCTGACCGGGAGAGAACCGTGTGCAGCATCCTGTAATCGACCGCGTCCGACCCGTATTCGACACCATCACGTCGATCTGGGTTCGCTCACGGAACTGGCGCCTTCGCCACCCCACACCGATGAAGATCCTCGTCGCCGTGTTCGGGCTCGTGCTCGTTCTGGCTGGGCGAGATCCAGCGTCCTCACCATCCGCATCCCCGGCGACATCGCTGCTTCCCACCGACTGGATCGAACTCGCAATCGACGCTGCCGACGCGCTCAACCTGGTTGAGGGCGACCGAGTTGCGATTCTCGCCGACGGCACGGTTCTGTCCGAATCCGCAGTCGTAACCCGCGCTGACGGATACGAGATATTGGTCGCGCTTCCCATCACCGATGCAGGTGCGGTAGCGGCGGCGGGCTCAAGGGCAGTCGTCGGTCGAGCTTCGGTGCAGCACACGGGTCATGACAGGACGAGCACCACCACGCCGAGCCCGATTCGATAGATCACGAACGGGGTGAAGGAGCGGGTTCGAACCAGACGGAGCAGCCCAGCTACCGAGAGCCACCCAAAAATCAGCGCTGTTGCCCCGCCGACGATCATCGCCGTGACGAGACCTTCGGGCACACCATCTTTGATCAACCCTGCCATCTCAAACACGAAGGCGCCGAGAATTACCGGGATTCCCATGAGAAACGAGAAGCGAGCCGAATCATCGCGAGCGAGGCCCATCGCACGGCCCGCAGAGATCGTCACCCCAGACCGGGAGGTCCCAGGATTCAACGCCAACACCTGCGCTATCCCAATCACCACGGCATCACGAACCCCAACCGACTCAAGCCGGCGATCGCCCAACATCCGGTCGGCACCAGCAAGAACCACACCAAAACCGATCAGCGACCACCCGATCACGACCGGAGTCCCTAGGTGATCATCGATGAAGCCTCCAAGCAGCACCCCTGAAACCCCGGCCGGCACTGCCGAGAGCATCAACAACCATCCGAGACGACCATCAGTACCCGCCTCGCGGCCGCCTGCCGCACGCACCCCCGCCGTCACATAGCGAACAAGATCACGGCGGAAATACCCAACGACGGCGCACAGGGTGCCGAAATGCAGTGCAACATCGAACGCTTTGCCTGCCGAACCAGCGGGTTGATCCCACCCGAAAGCGCGGGGAACGAGCTCCAGATGACCACTCGACGAGATCGGCAAGAACTCAGTCAGGCCTTGCACGATGCCAAGAACCACCGCATGAACAAGGTCCATCAGCTCAGGAGGTTCCGCTGATCATGACGCCATCAACCACCACTGCCGCCCCTGCCGCTCGCATTGGCAACCATTCGATATCTGCTCCCACCTCAACCACATCGGTCAGCAGGCGCTGCACCGTTGTCGCCATGGTGAACTCACGGATCGGCTCTGCAAGGGCGCCGTTGCGAATCACGATCCCCGATGCCCCGACGGATACATCGCCACTGATGGTGTTCACCCCCGAATGGAGTCCAGAGACCGAGAGCACGAGCACGCCGTGCTCGACATCAGCGATGAGTTGCTCAGCCGACCTCGTCCCCGGTTCGAGTCGCAACGCGAGGCACCCAGCACCCGGAGAGCCCGCATAGCCCCCACGAATCCCGTTCCCGGTACTTGGAACTCCAGCACGCCGACCCGAGTAACTCGAGTGGACGAATCGCTCAAGTCGACCGCCCTCGATCAGAACGTTTCGACGTGCCGCAAGCCCTTCT
>JBDQKN010000144.1:0-5469 GCA_040263235.1 Ilumatobacteraceae bacterium | reverse complement strand
CCATCAGATAGTTCCGTGGCCGGCGTCGATGTTCCCCTCCCCCAACGACTCCGAGCCTTCGGCACCCGTGCCGGCCGTCTGTTGCGCGAACAAGCACCAACGTGGAACCGTTCTGTTCTCGACCCGAGCGTGCGACGGGCGATCGAGCAAGCCGATCAGACCCGGCGATGCGTCGCCCATTCGGGGGTCATGCCACACCTTCCGCTTCTCGATGGCACCGACTCCCACTTGTATCTCGGATGGTCTGATGGTCCCATTGAGGACCTCGCCCGCGAGTCGGCTCGGTTCCCCCGGCTCTTCAGATTTGTCTCCGAGTTCGGCGTGCCAGCTGCTCCACGATCAGGACCTGCTGCAGACGTGCTGAGGGAAGGAGTCTGGCCAGACATCGACTGGGAACGTTTCAGTGAACTGACCGGGATCGACCGACGTCACCTCGACGAACAGGTTCCCCCACAGCGATTTAGTGATGTCGGCGAATGGGCCGATGCCATCGAACACCACCAGGCCGAGATCGTGCGGCGATGGATCGAGCATCTACGTCGCATCGCCTACCGACCGACCGGGGGCTTCTGTGTTCGAGCGTTGAACGATCCTGCCTCGACGAGCACCTGGGGAGCGCTTGACCACAACGGCGTCACAAGACCAATGGCGACCGTGCTGCGTGATACATGCGCTCCGGTCATCGTGGTCGTCGACCGACTACCGAGTTCCCTGCAACCGGGCGCACGACTCAGCCTTGCTGTCCATGTGGTGAGCGACCTCCGCGAAACGATTCCGGCCGCTGACGTCGACATCCGAATTACGGGCCCGGACCTCGATCAAGTCCATCGATTTGCGGGAGAGATCCCACCAGACGATTGCACTCGGGTCGGCGATGTGGTCGTGGCCGTGCCCGAACGGTGGGGCAACGTCAGGGTGACCGCCACGATGACGGCTCCGTGCCATCGGAGCGAGTACACCGATCAAGCAGCTATTGACGTGCCGTTGAACTGATCAGCTCCTGGAGAGCTGCTTGCGGTTCTTGACCTTGGCCTTGCGGTAGTCGGAGTTCATCAATGCGATGACATCGATCGAAATCTCCTTCGGACACGCTGCTTCACACTCGCCGTGGTTGGTACACGACCCGAAGTACTCGTCCATCGTCTCGACCATGTTCTCGGCTCGAGCGAAGCGCTCGGCCTGACCCTGCGGCATCAGGTTGAGATGGCTGATCTTGGCGGCAGTGAATAGGTTTGCTGCACCATTGGGGCAGGCTGCTACGCAGGCTCCGCAACCGATGCACTGGGCTGCGTCCATTGCAGCGTCGGCCACCGGCTTCGGTATGGGAATCAGGTTTGCATCGGGGGCGCCACCGGTTGCTGCGGTGATGAACCCTCCCGACTCGACGATGCGATCGAAGGCCGAGCGATCGACCATCAGGTCACGCACGATCGGGAAGGCGCTGGCACGCCACGGCTCGATAACGATCGTGTCACCTGATGAGAACGTGCGCATATGCAACTGGCAGGTTGCCGTGGCCCGCTCTGGTCCGTGGGCCTGGCCGTTGATCATGAGAGAGCAGGTACCGCAGATCCCCTCTCGGCAGTCGTGGTCGAATACGACCGCGTCTTTGCCTTCGGAGATCAATCGTTCGTTGAGAATGTCAAGCATCTCAAGGAATGAGGCCTCATCGGTGATCTCATCGATGGTGTGGGATTCGAAATGGCCCTTCGAGTCTGGCCCTGGCTGACGCCAGACCTTCAGTGTCAGGTTCTTGAGGTTGCTGCTCACTTGTAGCTCCGGGTCTGGAAGTGGACCTCTTCGTAGACGAGATCCTCGGTGTGTCGGGTTGGGGTCATCGGGTCACCGGTGAACTCGTAAGCGGCGACATGGGCGAAGTTCTCATCGTCGCGAAGGGCCTCGCCGTCCTCGGTCTGATACTCGGAGCGGAAGTGGCCGCCGCAGGATTCGCGTCGGTCGAGGGCATCTCGGCACATCAGCATTCCGAGTTCGAAGAAGTCTTCGACTCGGGCAGCCTTCTCGAGGGTCTGGTTTACGCCCTCTGCCCCGCCGGTAACACGCAGGTCCTTGTGGAACTCCTCATAGAGCGCTGGAATTTCCGAGAGCGCCTTGTCGAGGCCAGCCTCGGATCGCTCCATACCGCAGTAATCCCAGATGATCTTTCCGAGTTCACGATGGAACCAGTCGGGCGACCGGGTTCCGCCGACCGATGCGAAGCGCTGGTAGCGCTCACGAGCCTCGGCCTCGACCCGAGCGAATTCCGGATGGCTGGTATCGGGGATCGGCTTGTTCAGCCAGTCAGCGAGGTAGTTCGAGATCGTGTACGGAAGCACGAAGTACCCGTCGGCAAGGCCCTGCATGAGCGCCGATGCACCGAGTCGATTGGCCCCATGATCGGAGAAGTTCGCTTCGCCGGCCGCGTAGAGCCCCGGAATGGTGGTTTGAAGTTCGTAGTCAACCCACAGCCCTCCCATCGTGTAGTGCGATGCCGGGTAGATCCGCATTGGAACTTCGTAGGGATTCTCTCCCGTGATCCGGGCGTACATGTCGAAGAGGTTGCCGTAACGCTCGGCGACCACGTTCTTGCCCAGACGGCCGATCGCGTCAGCAAAGTCAAGGTAGACGCCGTTCTGCTTCGCGCCGACACCCTGCCCGGAATCGACCGCGCGCTTGGCGGCGCGCGATGAGATGTCACGGGGAGCAAGGTTTCCAAAGCTCGGATAGAGCCGCTCGAGGTAATAGTCGCGCTCGTCCTCGGGAACGAGGTGAGGTGCTCGCGAGTCGCCCGCATTCTTCGGCACCCAGACCCGCCCGTCGTTACGCAACGACTCGGACATCAGGGTCAGTTTCGACTGGAAGTCGTCGCTCTGAGGAATGCACGTCGGATGGATCTGCGTATAACACGGATTGGCGAAATAGGCGCCACGCTTGTGAGCCCGCCACGCAGCGGTCACGTTGCAGGCCATGGCGTTGGTCGAGAGGAAGAACACGTTGCCGTAGCCACCGGTGGCGAGCACGACAGCATGGGCCGAGTGCGATGCAACCTCACCGGTCATGAGATCGCGCACGACGATGCCGGCACACCGGCCGTCGATGTTCACGACGTCGACCAGTTCGGTCCGGTTGAAGAGTCGCACCCCTCCGAGACCGATCTGCCGGGACAGCTGCTGATAGGCACCGAGTAGCAACTGCTGGCCTGTCTGACCACGGGCGTAGAAGGTACGGCTCACCTGCGCGCCGCCGAATGAGCGATTGTCGAGCATGCCGCCGTACTCGCGGGCAAAGGGAACACCCTGAGAGACCATCTGGTCGATGATGTCGACCGACACCTCGGCGAGACGGTGCACGTTCGCCTCGCGGGAACGGAAGTCACCACCCTTGACGGTGTCATAGAACAATCGGTGGATGGAGTCGCCGTCACCGCGATAGTTCTTCGCTGCATTGATTCCGCCCTGTGCTGCGATCGAGTGCGCACGGCGAGGAGAATCATGGAAGGTGAAGGCGTCGACCTGGTAGCCCAGTTCGGCGAGGGTCGCTGCAGCCGATGCACCGGCGAGTCCGGTTCCGACGACGATCACCTTGAACTTGCGTTTGTTGGCAGGATTGACGAGTTTTTCGTTCGCCTTGAAGTTGTTCCACTTATCGGCCAACGGGCCGGCTGGGATTTTGGAGTCGAGTGTGGTCATGGCTGTGGCCTTTCGGTCCTGCTCAGACGGACGGATGAGAGATGACGCCGGCGAGGGTCATGATCGGGAATGAGACATTGCCGACGACCACGACGGTCGCGATACCAGTCGCCAACCCTCGTCGCCAGCGATTGAAACGAGGGTTGTTCCAACCCATCGACTGGAAGAGGCTCCAGATGCCATGGAACAGGTGTGTCCCGAGTGCGATGTTCGCCACGATGTAGAGCAGAGCCACCGGCAACCTAGACAGTGAAGCGTCGAGGTTGCGGTACACCTCGCCGTACTCGTAACCGGGGTTCACCCATCCCCATGTGAGGTCTGCGAGGTGCCAGGCGATGAAGAGCACCACCAAGATTCCTGTCATCCGCATGCTGCGACTGGCGAAACTGGCCACCTGATAGTCGCGTGAGCTCTGGTAGCGAACTGGTCGGGCCTTGCGGTTGAGCACCGTCAGCGACCATGCGGCGTGGAGATGTAATGCGAGGGCGGCGATCAACCCGAGCCGAAGACCCCACAGGGCGTAACCCTCCGGGACGATCGGCACGAGAAGTTCACGCAGAAAGTGGGCGTAGACGTCGAGGTCGTAGGCCATGGTGCCGTCGGCCTCTTCTACAAGACCGATGTAAGCCTTCAGGTTGCCCACCATGTGCCCGATGATGAACAAGATGCCGATGATTCCTGTCACCGCCATCACATACTTCTTGCCTACGGCGGTGGAATACAGGTCGAGAAGGAACGGCCGACGTCGTGTCGGACGCGAGGTGGCAGTGCCGGTAACCGGACCGCGTTGCAGAGTCTGCGACATGGCAACGAAAACTAGTGGCCGATCGACCCCTCGGGCACATCCGCCGATGATTCTCCTCCAGAGTCCGCGCGCTCGACCCCTCGGATAGCAGTCGCTCCGAAGGTTGTTCGACACTCTCGGCACCAAAACGCCTGCTCGAGTTCGGTCCCACATGGGGCATGAACCAGCGACGTCTGAGACGGTGTCCCGTCAGCGTGCTCCTCGCTCCACCGAACCAACGCGACAAGGACCGGCGAGAGGGCGAGCCCAGCATCGGTGAGCCGGTACTCATTGCGAATTGGGTGTTCCTGGTAAGGGACCTTCGTCATGACACCATTGCTGACAAGTCGTTGGAGTCGTTGGGTCAGGATGGGACGTGCGATGCCCAGATCATCACAGAAGTCGTCGAAGCGACGTATTCCTCGGAGTGCTGCCCGCACGATCAGAATCGACCAGCGATCTCCAATGACCCGGAGGGTTCGGTCGATTGCTTCGGGAGTGTCCCCTGCGGCCATGTTCTGATCGTAGGGCAGAGGCCCCGGGTTCTGTTTCAGAACTCACTAGGAGTACTCTTTGGGCCGTGGACCAAATCCCTGTGGCTGCACCGAGTCGTCGTGACCTTGAACTCGACGATCGACTGACTGAGATCCTCCACCTCGACTTCGCCGAGTTGACCGAACGGGCAGCTGCCATCCGCGACCGCCGTTACGGCTCCCGGATGACGTATTCGCCGAAGGTCTTTATCCCGCTCACGATGCTGTGTCGTGATCGCTGCGGCTACTGCACCTTTGCTCAACCCCCTGCTCGCCTCGATAGCCCGTTCCTCACGCCAGAAGACGTGCTGACGATCGCACGCCGAGGAGCACGAGCAGGATGCCATGAGGCCCTCTTCACCTTGGGCGAAGCGCCTGAGGAGCGATACGAGATCGCTCGGTCATGGCTCACCGAGCATGGCTACGACTCGACCGTCCACTACGTGCACGCCATGGCGAAACTCGT
>JBDQKN010000143.1:0-5494 GCA_040263235.1 Ilumatobacteraceae bacterium | reverse complement strand
TTGCTGTCCGACGGGGTGGTCGACCTGATCGAATCGGGCGTCGTAAACGGCATCCGAAAGGATTTGAACCGAACAAAGACCGTCGGCACGTTCGCCCTCGGCACCGACCGACTGCACCGATTCCTTCACGAGAACACCGCGGTCGAGTTGTGGCCGGTGCGATATGTGAATGACCCTCGAATCATCGCCCGAGAACGAGGCTTCATCTCGATCAATGCGACCCTGTCGGTGGACTTCTACGGTCAGTGCGCATCTGAAACAATCGACGGCCGCTACTACTCATCCTCGGGCGGTCAGAATGATTTTGCCCGCGGAGCGATGTATGCCGAGGGCGGTCAGGGGTTTGTGGTGTTGCATTCAACGACAAGCCATGGCCGCAGCCGTATCGTTCCTCAACTCTCTCCAGGCGAAGCGGTCACCACGCCGAAGAACACGGTCGACAAGGTCGTGACCGAGTGGGGTGTGGCCGAGTTGCGGGGTCGAACGATCGCTGAACGGACCACCGCACTCATCTCGATCGCACACCCTGACCACCGAGACGAATTGGCCCGCTCGGCGGCCGAGCTCGGCTACCGCTGATCGATGTCAGAGGCGGTGTCGCGCCCCCACCGCACATAGGCCAAGGCAGCGACGATCACCCCGGCGAGAACCACTGCGGCCACCTGCCAGTTGGCGTCGAGCGAGGTGATCACCTGCCGCTGAAGATTCTCAACCCAGCGGGTGACCGGATCGGTACCTTCCCCGATGTCGACAACCCAGAAGTACCAGGCGAGGTAGACCCCTGAGAGGATCACGAAGAGTCCGGCGACGCGCTCCACGTACTGCAACGATCGGCGAAGAAGGCCGAGGAGGCCAACTTTGGCCACGGCCAACGACACGGTCAATGCAGTGATCAACATCCCCATGCCGAGGGCATAGGCCGCAACCTGTCCCATGGCTGCCACAAGACCGTCATCACGCGCTGTGAATACCGATGGCAGGAAAAGGCCGATGGTGCAACCGAGGGAGGCCACCGCATAAGCCACCCCGTAGACAAACATCGACCAGAGGCCTCGATCGCGTCCGCCGGCATCGAGATGCGGGGTGGTGATGGGCAGCCGGCGACCGGCCAGCATGGCAACTCCGAGGGCGAGAAGACCAACGGCGATAACAATCGTCGCGTATCGGGCGTTGCGCTGGATCCACGAGGTGAAGTGATAGGTGATGATCCCAACCACGATGAAGACGGTCATGAAACCAGCGGTGAGCGACGCACTGACGGTCAGCGACCGCCGAATCCCAGCCCGACGTACGCCAATGCCCGACGCGGCCCCGGTGACGTCGGCCCCGAGGAAGAACATCAAGTAGGTAGGGAGCAGCACGAACCCACAGGGGTTGACTGCTGCGACCAGTCCACGCAGAAAGGACAGGCTCATGTGCCGCTGCCCACGGTGATGCCAAACAAGGTCTGGATTCGCTCGCTCAAACCACCGACATCGAGCAATCCTTCTCGATCCAGCACGGTGCCGTTGGCGGCCACGAAGACGGTCAACGGAAAGGCGATGGTGCCGAGAGCATCGGTGAGCGCGGAGGTCGGGTCGCTGTAGAGGTCATAGGTGACGCCCACCGAGTCGGCGAACGCGATCATGCGATCAGGAGAGTCGACGGGGTTGATCCCGACGAACCGCACCGCTTCACCGGTGAGTTCGTCGACGGCGGCGAAGTCAGGCATCTCTCGTTGGCAGGGTGGGCAGTTGGCGAACCACAGGTTCACCACCAACGGCGTGCCGAGCAACGTGCTACTCATGACTGGTGCACCAGTGCTGTCGTAGATCTCGACGTCGGGGAACAGGTCCTTCAGTTCTGTCGAATTCCCCTCGGCGGGCTGCTGAAACTCCCCCGGTTCGCTCAACACCACATCGACACCCGAACTGGTCACCGCGTCTCGCACCTCTGGAGCACCTACGGCGATGAGGCCCACCATGATCACCCCGGCCACACCGGCAAAGACCCTGAGCCGAGTGCGCTGATCCACGGGTTCAGGCTATTGGACAGCAAGGTGGGGTGGCACGGGCACTTCGTCTACTACGAGGGTGATCCGTCCGCTCTTGGGCGGGCGACCGCGCCGCGGCCGGTCCTCGACGATCACCCCATCCATGACGAGGTGACCGCCCCACACTCCATAGTTTTCCGATCGATCGAGAGCCGCCGTGAGGCAGTCCTCGGCCATCACGCATCGCCGACAGATCGACTTGGCGCGAGCGAGTTCGACCGGGTCATCCGAGAAAAACAGGTGGGTGAGGGTGCCGTTTCCGTCGGAGCAACGCGCTCGCTCGGTTGGGGTGAGTTCAACGGGTTCAGCGAGGTATTCGAGTTCGATCGTCATGTCCGTCCCGAGTGCGGAACGGCTCGGATCTGACGTTTTTCTCCCTACATCTTCAGCAGGATCTTGCCGATATTCGCATCGGCTTCCATGTGCCGGTGGGCCTCGGCGATGTCGTCCAGGGCGAACGTGGTGTCGACCACGGGTCGAAGCGCGCCGGAGTCAAACAATGGGAGCATCTCTGCGGCGAATGCCTGCACAGCCTGGATCTTCTGCTCGATCGGTCTGTTGCGGAGGGTCGTGCCGATCCAGTGGACCCGCTTGGTGAGGATGAGGCCGGCGTTCACTGTGGTCAGGCCTCCACCCATGAGCCCGACTTGCATGATCGTGCCTTGAGTCTTCACCGCCTTCAGGTTGCGGTCGGCCTCCTCCCCGCCGATCACGTCGAGGACTACGTCAACCCCGTCAGGCAGCTGGGTCTTGAGCGCGTCGAGCCAGTCCGCCGGCGATCGCTCGAGTACCAGATCGGCGCCAAGTGCCCGACACGCGTCGGCCTTTCGCGCCGAGCAGGTAACAGCGATTTTCGCTCCGATCGCCCGAGCGATCTGGATGGCAGCGGTGCCAACTCCCGAGCCGCCGGCATGGACAAGGGCCCACCGCCCAGCGGTGAGCCCGCCTTGGGCGCAGAGGGCGTCCCATGCCGTGATGAACACCTCGGGGATGGCGCCCATCTCGTCGTCGTCAACTCGATCAGGTACAGGCAGGGCCATCCGTTCGTGGGTGACAACCATCGAGGCGTTACATGCGCCTGCCTCGATGCCCATTACTCGATCACCAATGGCCCAGCGGGTCACTCTCTCACCCACCGACTCGACTCGGCCGGCGTATTCGAGGCCGAGGATCTCATGCTCGCGTCGAATCGGATCTGGGTAGGCGCCCTGGCGTTGCAGCGTGTCAGCTCGGTTGCAGGCGCTGTAGGAAACAGCAACGCGGATCTCGTCGGGCCCGGGGATTGGGTCAGGAACCTCCCTCACTGTGATGGCTTCGGGTCCCCCATACTGTTCAACGACTGCGGCACGCATGACCGGAGTGTCGCCGCTGTGCGAGGTCGTCGTCAACTGGGACGAGACGCAATGGCCTGGTCGACCTGTGTGATGTCACGGAAGACGAGGTCCCGATAGCGCTGTAGTTCGGCGATGCTCTCGCGGATGTCATCGAGGGCCCGATGACTGTTGGGCTTCCACGGGCGCAACGCCTGAGTTTGGGGATACCAGCGCCGTACGAGTTCCTTGATGGTCGACACGTCGACACTTCGGTAGTGGAGGTGGTTCTCGATCTCGGGCAGGTACGCAGCGAGAAACCGACGATCGGTGCCAATGGAGTTACCGCACAGGGGCACCGTGCCTGGCTCGGGACAGTGCTCACGGATGAACTCGAGAGTGAGGCTCCCCGCCTCGGCTAGATCGAGAGTCGATGAGCGGATCTCGTCGAGGAGCCCTGAAGTGGTGTGCATGGTGGTGACCACGTCGTTCATCGCCGACAGCACCTCGTTGGACTGGTGCACCACGAGGTCGGGGCCTTCGGCGACAATCTGCAGTTCGTCGTCGGTGATGATCGTGGCGATCTCGACGATGACGTCACTTGTGTGATCCAGCCCGGTCATCTCAAGGTCCATCCACACCAACATCGCTGACGATGCTACGTCGAAGGTGACACGGTGGCACGATGCTCTTCATGGTCACGGTCGACTTCGCCCGCCTGTTGGCCACCGACGGTGTGGTCGAGGAGTCGGTTCTTCGTTCCCAGTTCGGGTTCATGGCCTATCACGGTGGCGGACTCGAAGCGGCAACCGATCTCATCGCTCGTGAAGCTGCGGAACGCTCGGGAGCCTCGTACTACGGGGTGCTGCATCCCGGCGATAATCCCCCGCACATCCCGTCGATCCGGTTCGATCCGGCACATTCCGACCAGATGGCAAGGTTCATCGACCATGTCGAGGTGGTTGTGACGATTCATGGTTTTGGTCGGCGTGGATTCTTCACGTCGCTGCTGCTGGGCGGCCAAAACCGCGATCTGGCACACCATGTCGCACGGCACCTCCGGCCTCGACTGCCTGCCTACCGGTTGGTGAGTGACAGTGCTGAGATTCCGGTGGATCTTCGTGGCATGCACCCGCGCAATCCAGTGAACCTGCCCCGGTCGGCCGGGGTTCAGATCGAGTTACCTCCTCGGGTTCGCGGCTCGTCGCCGCTGTGGTGGGATTGGGAGCACGGCGTCACCCCCCACACCGAGGCACTCATCGACGGTCTGGCCGCAGCAGCCACGGCATGGGCGAGCAAGGACGACTTCCCGAGCATGACCTGACCATTCCCCTCTGCTATCGCTCTCCACGAGGCGGGCACGATCGGAGGAATCATGGTGATGTACGGAGCAAATCCCGAACAGTTGGCTCAATTGGGACGGACACTGACTGAGCAAATCGACGTGCTCAATCGCCTTGTTGCCACCGTTGACCGTTCCATCGGTTCGACCACGTGGCAGGGCCCGGCACGTCAACGCTTCGAACAGGATTGGAATGGCTCGTTCAAGCAGGTCCTCTCCCGGCTCGATGAGGCCTTCGCTGCGGCCGGCCGTGACTGTGTGGCCAGGTCACAGGAGTTGATGCGCATCATGGGCAGTTGACGAGCCGGCCCTACAATCGTCGAGGTGCAACACCTCGACTTCACGATCGAGCCATTCGTCGATGGTCAACCCGGTCCGCACGTCACGGCACCGGTGGCAGCCCTCGAGGCGCTGGGAGTCACGGTTGAGTTCGGTGCCTTCGGATCAAGTTGTGTTGCCGAGGCAAGCCAGATGCCAGAACTGGTGGCAGAACTGATTCGTGTTGCATACGCGAACGGGGCAACACGAGTCACGATCGAGATCGACGGGGTGACGGTCGATGACGACTAATCATCCGGTGGTCGTTGCATTGCAGCCGGTGGTGGAAGCACTCGGAGCCAGGTTCGTCGTAATCGATGAGGCTGAGCCGGCTGACATTCCGGTGATATGGGATGGTGAGATGGTCGCAGCGGTTCGACTCCCGCCACTCCACGGCGCTCTCGATCGACTCATCGAGGCTGTCGAATCGGAGTTGGGCGGGACCTTGCCAACACTGTCGCGCGAGGACAAGCAGCGGGCGGTGAGGCTGCT
>JBDQKN010000142.1:0-5546 GCA_040263235.1 Ilumatobacteraceae bacterium | reverse complement strand
CAGCAGTTCGGTGGGATCCTCGGCGAGTGTCGCCGGATCGAATCGAATCACCGCTCGCTCAGTCGCATAATTGACGCTGGCGGACACTCCATCGAGTCGGTTCAGTCGCCGCTCGATTCGCGATGCGCAAGCGGCACAAGTCATACCGCCGACCGCCAACTCGAGCGGCCGGAGTTCAGGCGACGTCGAACCCGGCTTCATCGATCGCTGCCACGATCACCTCCCGATCAAGGGAGGCTCCGGTCACCGTGACGAGTTTGGTCTCGAGGTCCACCGTCACCGAGGTGACGCCATCGATGGCAGCCACCTCACCCGTCACCGCTGCCTCACAGTGTCCGCAGGTCATTCCAGGCACCGTCAGCGTCATCGTCTCGGCACTCATGGCCTTAACGCTATGCCAGATCAGGGGTGGAGCAACTTCTCTGCCAAGAAGCCGAGAACTCGCTCAACTGCATCGTCATCGCGCTGCTCGGTGAGTACCGAGTGATCAGACGACAACGAACTCGGTAATTCAACGGCGAGGAACGAGTCGCCGAGCAACCGTCGCAGGGTGTCAAAGCGCGTCCCGACCGCGCGATCTTCGGTGAACCGCAGCCCCAAGACCTGACAACCCTGTGCAGCACGTTCGAGAACAACCTCGAGATCAGCTGGGTCGAGCCCCAGATCTGCGGCACGCTCGCCGCCGACCGGTAGTGGGAGCGAAGGCTGGGACAGCACGGGTGCCACCATCGTCTCGTCGAGCATCATCCCAAGGGCGAATCCCCCCGAGAAGCACATGCCGACAGCCCCAATGCCCGGACCTCCGACATCGGTGTGGAGGTGCCGGCCCAAGGCACGCAACCACCCAACCACCGGTGAGGTACGGCCAATTGCCCAGGTCGAGAACTCTCGCGAGATGCATACCCGGGCCAACGACGAAGCGAGATACCCCTTGGAAGGGGCTCGCCCCGCAGTACCCACCAGATCGGGCATGGCCACCGTGAATCCGCGGTCGACCACCTCCTCAGCAAACCGAAGAACAGCTGGGGTAATGCCTGGGACCTCGTGCACCACCACGACACCTGGGCCAGTCCCGCGTCGGTACCACTCGTGGGTGAGACCTGCTGCTGTAAAGCTCTGAGCAGTCCATCCCTGCAGAGTTGTCATCGTCCCGTCCCCCGTTTCAAGGTATCAAGAGCACCGACGGCTAGATCCTCCACGGCGGTACGGAACGACTCGAGGAGTTCAGGATCGATCGCATCACCCATGGCCCCATTCACATAGCGAGCGTAGACCCCCTCAGAGATCACGGCGAGTCGATACGCAGAGAAGGCGACGTAGTAATCGATGCGTGACACATCGCGCCCCGTGCGATCGGCGTAACGCTCCACCAATTCGGCGTATGACGGGAAGCCACCCGCCCCGGTCGGATCGTTGGGGCGTCGACCGTCGCCGTCAGGACTTGCCCAATAGACCCCGAGATAACCGAGGTCGGCAAGAGGATCACCAAGAGTGCAGAGTTCCCAGTCGAGGACAGCAGCGACACGGCGCTGGTCGAGATCCACCAGACAGTTCCCCAAGCGGTAGTCACCGTGGGCGATCACCACTCCCTGCTGTTGGGGTATCGACGCAGCCAACAGTTCGGCGACGTCATCAATCGCTGACAGTTCACGCGTCCGCGAATCAGCCCATTGGCGAGTCCACCGTCGAACCTGACGCTCAACGTAGCCCTCGCGACGCGCAAGGTCGCCAAGTCCGACTCGGTCGACATCGACCGCGTGTAGGTCAGCAAGAACGTCGATCAGGTCGAAGGCGATCTCGCGTTTGGCGTCGGCTGAGAGCATCTCTCCCTTGTCGGGATGGTCGAGCACCACGCCGTCGACGAAGCCCATGACGTAGAACGGCGCTCCGTTCACCGAGTCATTCGTGCACAAACCCAACGTCGGAGGAACCGGCACACCTGTCGTGCCAACCGCCGAGATGATTCGGTGTTCACGGGCCATGTCGTGGGCCGTTGCAAGAACGTGACCAAGGGGTGGTCGACGAAGCACGTAACGCCGACCTCCAGCATCGACCACCCGGTACGTCAGGTTCGAACGGCCTCCTTCAATGAGCTCGAAGGTGAACGGCGCAGTCGCTCCCGGTATCGAGGCAAGCAGCCAATCGGTGACCTTCTTGAGGTCGATCCCGGGAATCTCAGACATGGTCGACGAACCTACTCAGCCAGGTCGACCGACCACCACCACCTTCGACCAATTCACGTTCGAAACCTTGACGTGGGTGGACGAGTTCGGGGAATGGACGAGCTGACCGTTACCGAGGTAGATGCCTACGTGGCTAATCGGCGAGTAGTAGAAGAGAAGGTCGCCCGGCTGTGCAGCAGCGATCGGCACTCTCGGCACCGCATTCGCCTGCATCCGGGAATTCCTCGGCAACGAGACACCCGCCTGCGCCCAGGCGTAGTACGTGAGACCAGAACAATCGAAAGAGACCCCCGGAGACGCAGTTGCGTAGACGTATGGGACACCTAACTGGCCGAGGGCCGCCTGAATTGCCACTCCGGCCAACCCAGAGGGAGCCGGGTAATTCGCTGCGAACGAAGACGACTGCGAATCTTCGGCGGCAGCACCTGAATATGACGCTCCGCCCGAAGCAGCCTGCTCGGCAGCCAACTGGCGTTGAAGGCGTTCGAATGCCAACTGCGACCGGCGCTGCTCCTCATCGGCGATGAGCCGGCCAAGTTTGGCCTCGGCGTCGACACGTGCCTTCTCATAGGAGGCCGTTGCACCCTCGACCTCGTCGATCATGCCTGAGATCGATTCGGCAAGCACTTCAGATTCACCAAGAAGACGATTCAGGTCGATCTGTTCGAGTTCAAGCGCTCGGATCGCCTCACCAAGATCGTCAGTGGTTCCTGCCCCCACTTTCAGGGCGACCCGAGAGAGCTGGTCACGGGTCAGGTCATCGCTATACGCCGATGCGTTCGACAGCAGTGGTCCGAGCACATCGGTGCCTGAACGCGTGAACGCTCGGACCGCAACCGTGGACAGATCTCCCTGGAGCTCCGCCAACTCGGCCTGTCGCAGGGCCACACGTCCACGTGCAAGGTCGATGTCACCGTTCAGACGTCGCTGATCGTCCATCGCCACGGCGTAGTCCTCCGCAAGGATGTCCGCACGTTCATGGAGACGGTCAAGCTCGTCGACGATCCGCTCGACCTCGGCCTGCTGATCATCCACCGACTGAGCCTGGACGGCCTCAGGAAAGGAGGGCAGTGAGAGGACAAGCAGCCCGACAACGGCACGGATTAGGCGTGCACGACGGCGATGGGTGGGGTGCCCGCAGGTGGACGACATGCGGGAACGAGCGTAGCCGATGTTACGAATACATTGCGATCAGGGTGACTGGTGCGTCACTCCCATTCGATCGTGCCCGGCGGTTTCGACGTGATGTCATACGCCACACGGTTAATACCTGGCACCTCGTTGATGATGCGCTGGGACATCCGCTCAAGCAGGTCGTAGGGCAATCGCGCCCAGTCAGCTGTCATCGCGTCGTCACTCGTGACGGCTCGGATGATGATCGGGTGGCCATAGGTTCGCTCATCGCCCATCACTCCCACTGAGCGAATATCGGGAAGTACCGCAAACGCCTGCCAAATCTCACGTTCAAGACCAGCCTCAGCAATTTCGGCCCTCACGATCGCATCGGCTTCTTGCAAGACAGCCACCCGTTCCGGAGTGACCTCGCCGATGATCCGAACTCCTAAGCCCGGGCCAGGGAACGGCTGTCGCCACACCATCTCATCGGGCAGACCGAGTTCCGTTCCAAGCGAGCGAACCTCATCTTTGAACAGGTCCCTCAGGGGCTCAACCAACTCAAGAGTCATGTCATCGGGGAGACCGCCAACGTTGTGGTGGCTCTTGATCACCTCGGCGGTGCCGTCCGCCCCTCCACTCTCGATGAGGTCCGGGTACAGCGTTCCCTGCACGAGGTAGCCCGCCTCGGTGATTCCGCCCGTGTGCTCCTCGAAGATTCGGATGAATAATTCACCGATCACCTTCCGCTTCGCCTCCGGCTCAGTGATCCCAGCCAACCCCTCAAAGAACCGCGAACCGGCGTCAACATGGATCAACTCAATTCCCATGTGGCGACGAAAGGTCTCAACGACTTGCTCGCTCTCACCTTTACGCATCAACCCGGTATCGACGTACACGCAGGTCAGCTGATGGCCGATAGCTCGATGTACCAGCGCAGCCGCCACCGACGAATCAACACCCCCAGAGAGACCGCAGATGGCCCGCCTCTCGCCAACCTGGGCCCGAATTCGCTCAACCTGATCCAGGATCACCGAGGACATCATCCAACTGGGGTCACATCCTGCGAGATCGTGAAGGAACGCTTTCAAGACCGACATCCCATGAGGTGAATGCACCACCTCGGGATGGAACTGCACTCCAAAAATTCGCCGTTGATCGTTCTCGAGTGCCGCCACTGGCGCATCAGGGGTCGAACCAGAACTGCGGAATCCTGCTGGGACATCGGTGATCGCGTCGAAATGGCTCATCCAGACATCATGAACGTCTGGAACGTCATCGCCGAAGAGCGCCGACTGACCCTCGCGGGTCAGTACCGCACGACCGTATTCCCCCCTCATTCCACGTCCAACGGTCCCGCCTAATTGCTGTGCGATCAATTGCGCTCCGTAGCAAATTCCAAGAATCGGGATACCGAGTTCATAGATCGCCGGGTCGAGCGTCGGGGCCCCATCGACGTGAACACTCTTTGGCCCCCCAGAGAGGATGATGGCTGCCGGCTTCATCTCAGATACTTCTGCGGCGGTAATCCGATGCGGGACAATTCGCGAGAAAACCTTGAGTTCACGCACTCGTCGGGCGATCAACTGGGCGTACTGGGCGCCGAAGTCAACTACCAGCACTTGCTGGCGGGTGGAATCGTCTTGGGTGATGCTGTCGGATGTCAAGACTCCGATGGTAGACAGACCGCGTGCAGGATCGCAGATTCGCCACCGCTGTCATCGCTCTCGTCGCCGTGGTCTCGTTCGGTGTAGTCCCGCCGGGCGTCGTCTCGGCTCAAGATGACAGCGACACCACAACAGTCACGGTCAACGACTTCGTACCCATCGACCGCGATCTGAGTGAGTGCATCAGTGCCCTGCCAAAACCAGGCTGCGGTAGTGATGCGCGAGGCGGGTGGCGTCAGACGGCGGTGTTCGGCATCGTCATCGCCGGACTCGCCTTCATTGGCTGGCGCGTGGTGGCCGGTGCTCGACGGCAGCCGAACCAACCCACAGACGCAGATCAGGCGTAGGCACGAACCAGCAGATCGACGAGCATGTGTGCCGTCGCGCCCCACACGGTCTCGTCAGCCAATTCAAAGAAGTGAAGCAACCGGTCTCCGGGTGGTTGTCCCCAGCGTTCGCCGTGATAGACGCCAGGAGCGGTCAGTTCGGCAAGCGGAACCCACATCACCCGATCCACCTCACCGGAGGCCGGAGAAAGCGGCCAGGCACGCTCGGTGATTGCCACCTTCGGCACGATGTAACT
>JBDQKN010000141.1:0-5572 GCA_040263235.1 Ilumatobacteraceae bacterium | reverse complement strand
GATTGAGCACCGAAGGAGGAGCTTCGTCGACCAATTCGGCGATCCCGGCGAACACGATGTCACCAGGGTCGTCGCCGGACCCGCTGCCGGCGACGCCGACCATAACCCGAGGTTGAGAAGCGATATTGACGACCTTTGCGCTCTCGGCTCCAGTCGCGATCCAGATTCGTTCGTCGTCTTGGATGAACCAGATCGGTACGAGGTGGGGTCGACCATCAGGCCGGGTGGTGGCGAGCCAACACACTCGTTCGGCAGATGTCATGGCGATCAGAAGGTGATCACACACCGACCACGGGTGCCACCGGCCTCGAGGAGGCGGTGGGCATCGGCAGCGTTGGCAGCGTCAAAGACCTGGGCCACTCGAAGGCTGATTCCTCCGTTCTCGGTCAGCGAGCGAAGAGCATCGAGGCGCTCGAACTCCAGCGCGTATTCGCGAACCCACACCGGGTGCACCACGATGCCCCGTTCACTTGGGCCGTCCCACCCACGGACGGTGGCCATCGAGCCACCATCGCGCAGTGCAGCGAGAACCTCTGCGCTCTGCACCGATCCGTCGGCAAGTCCATCGACGCCATCGGGATGGAGTGCTCTGAATCGAGCGGCAACATCGGGACCGCGCCGCACCACCTGATGCGCGCCGAGCGAGCGGACGAGTTCCTCGTCACCCTCGCTGGCATCTGCAACCACGTGGAGGTCAGCAGCGACGGCGAGCTGCATCGCGTAGCCGCCGAATGCACCAGCGGCGCCGGTGACGGCAAGGGTTGCGCCCGGCTCGAGGTTCATGAGGTCGAGGGCATAACGAGCAGTCAGGCCGTTCATCGGAAGGGTGCAGGCCTCTGAGTAGCTGCTGCCCTTTGGCGTTCGCGCAACGGATCGAGCAGGGAGAACGAGTGACTCGGAGTAGCCGCCATGTGATCCGCTCGGAACGACGATTGCCATCACGTCATCGCCGACGGAGAGGTGCGACACTCCGTCGCCCACCTCGTCGACCACCCCTGCGACGTCCATCCCCGGCACATACGGGGGAGGGTCCTTTTTCAGGGTTTCGGCGCGACCACCTGACCGATGGATCGTGTCGGTGGGGTTCACCGCAGCGGCACGAACAGCGACGCGTACTTCGCCAGGACCTGCATGACGTTCGTCGACCTCGAAGATCCGAAGCATCTCAGGTCCGCCGAACTCGTCGACACCAACGACTCTCATGTCGCCTCCTCGGTGGGTTCTTAGGCGGCTCGTGCCACCTTCTCCATGCGTACCAGACCGCGGCCGAAGAACAGGGCTCCGAGTCGTCCGACGACGCCGGTGAGGGGTGAGGGGAGATAGGGCACGTGCACATCCTCACGCCAGTGAACGATCGACGTTCCGGGGGCCGTTCCAGGGGCGACGGTGAACTCTGCTTCGCCGACAAGGACGGGGCCGAGTTTGTGGACCAAGCAGCGACCATGGCTGGTCGCCTCATCGAACTCTTGCTCCACTGCAACCATGCGGTCTTCGAGCGACAGTGCTTTGATCGGTCCTGACCACGCAGTGAATTTCGCAGGGTCGTCAGGGTCGACGTCGACGGTTGTCATAGCGACCCATTCGGCGTGACCTGCCCAGTCGGTGAGCATGTCCCAACTGGCTGAGGCGTCGAGTCCAACCACCTTTGAGAGTTCGAATGAGACGCGAGAGCCTCGACGTGAGGTGGTGGGGGAGTTCATAGAAGTCAGAACCCCCCGGAGTTGGGTTCCATTCCGGCACGGACGCCCGACCGTGCGTTCACTACCGTCGAAGCGAAGCAGTTCACCAGGAGGTTCCCATGTCCGATCGTTTTGATCTCAGCGGCCGCGTCGCTCTCGTCACCGGGGGTAGCCGCGGTCTTGGCCGCGAGATGGTGCTCGCATTTGCTGAGCACGGTGCCGACGTGGTGATCGCCAGTCGAAAGATCGATGCCTGCGAGGAGTTGGCTGTTGAAGTTCGCGAGCGGACTGGTCGACGGGCGTTGGCGGTCGGCTTTCACGCTGGCCGCTGGGACGAGGCCGATCGACTGGCCGATGCCGTGTACGAGGAATTCGGTCGATGCGATGTCTTGGTGAACAACGCCGGCATGTCGCCTCTGTATCCGTCGCTGCCCGAGGTCACTGAAGACTTGTTCGACAAGGTGGTCGGGGTGAATTTCAAGGGTCCGTTCCGGTTGTCATCGTTGATTGGTTCTCGAATGGCGGAAGGTGATGGTGGGTCGATCATCAACGTGTCATCGATTGCTGCCGTTGCGCCCACCCCGCATGAACTCGTGTATGCCGGTGCCAAGTCTGCGCTTGACGCCATGACAGCGGGCATGGCTCGGGCATGGGCCCCGAAGGTGCGCTGCAATGTGATCATGCCGGGGCCGTTCCTCACCGATATCTCCAAAGCGTGGGACCTTGAGGCCTTCAACGAGCGAGCACAGGTCGAGATTCCGTTACAGCGTGGCGGCGAGGCTCATGAGGTCGTCGGAGCGGCGCTCTATCTCGCCAGCAACGCGTCGAGTTACACCAATGGGGCCACGATCCGTATTGACGGCGGCATGGTTTTTTCTGCGGGCTGAGGTGGACGCATTCAGTTGCTAGACGGCAACGCCCTCATGGTCCAGTAGCCACCGTTTGCGGTCAACACCCCATGCGTAACCGGTGAGCGATCCGTCGGCGCCGATGATTCGGTGGCACGGGACGATGACGGCGAGCGGGTTCCGTCCGTCGGCTCCGGCCACGGCTCGGACAGCTCGTGGTCGTCCGAGCGACACGGCCTGCTCGGTGTAGGTGCGGGTCTCGCCCGTTGGGATCGATGTCAGTGAGGCCCACACGGCTCGCTGGAAGTCGGTTCCCTCGGGGTCGAGCGGGAGGTCGAAGGTGTGCCTGTGGCCAGAGAAGTACTCGTCGAGTTGTTGCTGGGCTTCATCGAGGATTGGCGTCGAGCCTGGGAGGATTTCTTGTTCGGAGAGTCGGACGCGACGGGCTTCATCGTCGACATCGTGATGCATGACGGCGCGCAGGCCCACCGGTGAGGCAATGAGGATCAGACGCCCGATGGGAGTGTCGACATGTGAGGAGGTCAGGTCCGACGTGGGGCTTGCGCTGCGATGGTGAGGTTCGAGACCGTTGAGGCCGTTGAGGAGGAGATCGACCATGGTGCTGGCTTCCTTGCGTGATACGGACTGATCGGCGATGAGCCGCCTAGCGATGAATGGGCCGTCGACGAGCGAAGCGACGAGGTCGAGGTCGAGATCGTTGGGCAGTTCCCCTCGCTGCTGTGCCCGCATGAGCGCCAGATGGATCGGGCGCTGTCGGCCTTGTCTGAGTTCTCGGTGAAGACGCTCGAGATCGGGATCTGCGCGTATCGATGCCAGAGCGTGAATCATCATCGATCTGATGGTGCTGTCAGCCGCGAAGTGAAGGAATTGGTCGATGATCTCGAGAAGGTCGCCCCGGAGTGTTCCAGTGTCGGGAGAGACGACTGATGCGGGTATGTCGCTGAGAGCGCCGAGGACGAGGGCGGCGGAATTGGGGAAGTGGCGATAGATCGTGGTCTTGGCTACGCCTGATCTCCGAGCGACCTCGTCGATGGTGAGAGCTGCGGGTCCAACTTCGGTGATGACAGCTCGAGTTGCGTCGAGCATGTGTCGTCGAGCGTTGTCGCTGAGTGGTCGTGGCATGGGTCACAGTCGCTGGGAATAGTCGTGCGGTTGGAATAGTCGGTCGCGTCGTTGGGGTTCTCTTCCGGTGGCGTTGCAAATCTTTATCACGCGAAGATATAACGCTACTCACGCGTAGCGGAATAGCAACGTGATCATTCGAACATCCTCCGGAGGCCACCCCCCATGTACCGATCACTCGCCCGCTGGGCATTCACCCACGGCCGTGCAGTTCTCGTTTCATGGGTCATCCTTCTCGTTGGCATGAATGCCCTCGCCGGCGCCGTCGGTTCAGCGTTCTCCGGCGAGTTCTCCACCCCGGCCTCGGAAAGCACCCGCGGGTTTGACGTCGTCAACGAGTACTTCCCGGGTTCGGGCGGAGCGTTCGGAGGGTCGATTGTCTTCACCGCCCAAGGCGGGGTCGATCGCCCCGAGGTGGTCGAGGCGATGAATGAGATGTTCGCTGAGGTTGACGCCATCGATGGCCTTGGTGTCGTCAGCCCGTACACCGAGATGGGTGCCAATCAGATCGCCCCCGATGGTCAGATCGCCTTTGCACAGGTCAATCTCGAACGGCAGATCGATCAGACCAGAGCCGCCGCTATCGGTGAGGAGATGCGCGGGATGCAGCCGACGATCGAGGGGGTCAGTATCGAGGTTGGTGGGGCAATCTTCTCTGAATTCGCACCCCCAGAATCTGAGCTGATCGGTCTGGCTTTCGCCATTGTCATCCTCATCGTTGCCTTCGGATCGGTGATGGCGATGGGACTTCCCATCGCAGTTGCCCTTGCCGGTGTTGGCACAGGAGGTTTTGGACTTGTCACGCTGCTCTCGAATGGTGTCTCGATCCCCGAGTTCGCTCCGCTCATCGGCGTCATGATCGGTCTTGGTGTCGGTATCGACTACGCCCTGTTCATGGTGACCCGATACCGAGAACTCACCCGGCAGGGCCTCAGTCCTCTCGACGCCACGGTCGGCGCTCTCGACACTGCCGGACGTGCTGTGGTGTTCGCCGGCATCACCGTCGTGTTGTCCCTTCTCGGCATGCTCACAATCGGACTCGAGTTCGTCGCCGGTCTGGGTATCGCTGCTGCCGCGACGGTGGCCGTCACGCTGTTGGCCTCGATCACACTGCTTCCCGCACTGCTTGGACTGTTCCATTCCAAAGTTGAGGTGACGCGCTGGCGAGGCCTTCTCGTAGCCGGGTCGATAGCTCTCGCTCTGCTCGGCGTGGGTCTTTCGTTCACGCCCCTCGCGTACATCGGTCTGGTTGCCGCAGTCGGCACCCTGTTGGCTTCGTTTGCGCTGAAGCCCCTTCGTGCCGTGGTCCCGCCGCGTACCGAGAAGGCGCTGCGCGAGACCACCTCGTACCGGTGGAGTCGACAGATTCAGGCTCGCCCCTGGCTCTACGCCTCGATTGGAACGGCGTTGCTGGTACTTCTGATGCTTCCCGTGTTCTCGCTCCGCTTGGGCTTTTCCGACGAGGGCAACCTTTCTGAGACCACATCGGCCCGTCGTGCGTATGACACGATCGCAGACGGCTTCGGGCCAGGATTCAACGGACCGTTCATCGTGGCAGTCGAATCGTCAGGCCCCGGTGATGTCTCGACGATTCAGGCCTTGCCTGCCGCACTCACCCCCGATCCGGGTGTCGACCGCGTCACCCCACCTATTCCGAGCAACATGGCCGACCCGGCATCGTCAGATGCATGGCTGATCCAGGTGATTCCCACCTCGTCGCCACAGGATGTCGAAACCTCCGACACGGTGGCACGTCTGCGCGCTGAGGTGTTGCCAGCAGCGATTGCTGGGAGTGGTGTCACGGCCAGTGTCACCGGAGCTGTGCCCGCCAACATCGACTTCACCGATTATCTGGGCGGCCGCCTACTCGTGTTCTTCGGCGCTGTTCTGGGTGTCTCGTTC
>JBDQKN010000140.1:0-5580 GCA_040263235.1 Ilumatobacteraceae bacterium | reverse complement strand
TGACGAGGAAGCCGATGAGCGCACCGATCAGGACCACTGCGATGAGCTGTGACGGCCAGAGCACGGACAACCCCGACACCGCCGGCACGACGTCAAACAACAACCCTCCAGCAATGCCTGCAACGAACCCGCCGGCAACAGCGTTGATACCGCGACGAGCCGACCCCAGAAATGCACCGATTCCGACACCGCCCAGTGCGCCAGCCACCGTCCACCCGGCGAGACGCGGAATCCGGAATGCCGAACCAACACACCAGTTCAGAGCACCGTCAGCCTCCGACCGTTGATAGTCGGCAAAACAACCATTGAGCGAAGACTCGTCAAGGATGCTCGTGAATGCAAGCTGTGCGACAACACCGCTGACGAATCCGGCAGCCAAGAGGATCGACGAACCGATTACGATCATCTTCGAAGACGGCCGTCGTCCATCGTTGGTGAACGAGACATACGCGATCGCTGCGCCGATAGCCCCAATGACTGATGCAAACCAGATGCCTTGAATGACCGCCAGCCCGCTGTCGCTCGAAGCCGAGAAGGCCTCGGTGACTCGGGAGAGCACGAACCCGGCGACTCCGCCACCAGCCCCTGCACCCGCCGTGATCAGTACTCGTCGATTCTTCATGAAGTCCCCCTAGTCAGCCAGTCGTACGTCATGTTCATCCCGTCACGCTGAACAAGCGGTCAGGGTCGCTGAACAGGGCTTCGAGTTCAGCGCCATCGGAGGCGTTGACATAACGACCACCGGTTGCCTGAGCGATACATCTCAACTCGCTACTTCCGTCGCTCCCGAGGTCAAACCCGATAGTGATGATTGACCACTCAGTCGAACTATTGAGGTTGCGGGCGGTTGTGCACGGGTCGGCGCATCCCGACAGTCCGTCAGACAGCAGCACCACGGTCGTGGGCTCGCCGTAGGAGCGGATATCAGCGGCTGCAGCCTCAAGCGCTTCAGCAGTTGGTGTGCCACTACGCGCAACAAGGTCATTCACCTCTTCTCTAATCTGGCTTGCCGACGCAGGGCCCAACCGTTGAAGCAGTAGACCTTCATTGCAGTAATTGAGGAACGGGTCGGGGTAGGAACGAAGACCAAGGTCGACCGAGTCAGCGAGCTCAGTTACCAGGTCGCCGAGCGCACGTTTCGCCACGGAAATCTTGCTCTCGTTTCCCCCGCCAAGCACAGAAACTGATTCATTCATTGAATCAGATGTGTCGATGATGAAATACACGGCTTCAGGAAGCACATTTCCCGAGAGCGCCTGGTCTCGATAGGGACTCGATCCACCACACGCAGCAGCGATGAGAGAAATGGCGCCAATCATTGGCAGAAGCCTTCTCATTTCGGTAACCCTCTTTCTGATCCCTCAGTTGGGAAAACGCCCGTCTTCAAACCTACACCAAGCAATTAAAGTCTGAGTAATAGTTCGCGAAGCGACGAGGCAAGGACTGTAACGGCGGCAAGAAGGATTGGGTGGAAACGATGGTTGTGCGAGACTTCTACTGTTCGTCTCATTTACGTAAGAGTGACTGAACCGTTCGAAAGCAGTCGCCGAGTGGTCTTTGCAGAGACCTCCGAAAGAGACGACTTGGCATTGCAAACATAAGGACACCTAGATGACAGAAAAGAACGTTCCTGCAGGCTGGTATCCCGACCCGCTTGGTAAGGCTGATGAGCGGTATTGGGATGGGAACAGTTGGACCCAGCAGATCCGAAGTGCCTCAGGTTCACCTTCCGTCAAGGGAGGCTCTGCTGCGCCGACGGTCGTCCCTCCTCCTCCGCCCGTCGTAGCAACTGGATCGAATTCGTCATCACGGTTTGTAGCCGGAGCCTTGATTGCATCCTTGGCCGTTATCGGCGCACTGGTCGCATTGTTGGTCCTCTCGGGCGGTGACCCGGAAACAGAAACGGAACCGGCCAATACTTCTGCCCCAGCTGTGACTGCTCCCGCCACAACCCTGAGCGCAACGACGACCACGACGCCACCTCCGACCACCACCAATCCGACCCCAATTCCGGCTGTGACCTCGCCATCAACGACGACCACCAGCACCACGACCACCGTTGCAACGGGGCCCGTTGAGCAGATCCAGATCCGGCCAACCATGATCACCGCCACCTGCCAAGGCTCCGACGGAATTGAAGGGGACCTCGTCACACCGGTGAGCTATGCCCCTTACAACCTGGTGGACGATCTGCCCGAAACCGCTTGGAGGTGCGATCGAGTTGAGGTCCTGAATGGCTCGGTGACGATTGACCTCGGTGCCGCAGTGAGAGTGACCCAACTTTCCCTCTTCGGCGGTTACGACAAGATCGATCCCTACAACGGGGTTGACAGATACATCCAGAACCATCGCGTCGCCCAAGCACGATGGACTTTTGACGACGGCTCATCAGTGGTTGGCAGCTACGCAGACGTTCGGCGACTCCAGTCCATCGATGTCGAGGTCGTGACGTCAACGATCATTCTGCAGGTTGAGGACTACTGGCCATCAAGCGGAACGTTGGCCCGAGACATGATCGCCTTCTCGGAGATTGACGTGTGGGGAATTAGATGACCCGCCCGATCGGGACCCTCCTGCTTTTCGTCATCGCCGGCACAGCGTGCAGTTCAACCACCGAACTGACGTCTGCACCACCACCAACCGCAGCCGTGCTCACTACCACCACGCTCGAGGCGACAACGTCGACCACCACATCGACCGCGCAGGTCACGACGACCACGACACCCCAGACGACATCAACCACCATCATCGTCGCAACTATCGAGAGCAGCGCTCCGCCGGAGGGAGCCCCGTCGACGACCGAGGCCAGTCAAAGCGCGACAACCGTTGTCGATTCAGTGGGACCGGTGCCGAGCGACCTTCAGTGGGCGGAGCCCGAACGGGACTACCTCTACCCGATCCCCAGCAGTACACACTCCGGGTATCAGGGCACGCACAGCGGGTATCCGGCGACTGACGTCTTTGCGTCATGTGGAGCACCGATTATCTCCCCCGTTCACGGAATAGTGAATGATCTCAGGCGAGTAGATCCCTGGAACCAGTCAGTTGATGACCCATTCACACGAGGCGGCAAATTCGTCAGCATTCTTGGTGTTGACGGCGTTCGCTATTACCTCGCTCACTTCACCGAGATCGCCGACTCGATCACTGTTGGTGCGAACGTGGTTCCCGGCCAGTACCTCGGGTCAATGGGCACTACTGGCCGCTCGTCCGCATGCCATCTTCACTTCTCAATCTCCCCACCGTGTCCAAACGACGAGTGGTGGGTTCGGCGAGGAGTTATCTGGCCATATACGTACTTTGATTCATGGCGTGGTGGAGGACAACTGTCCCCCGTCGACGAAGTTCAACGATGGTTGGCCAACAACCCCAATGGATGCGACAGCCAGTAAGGCGTAACATCTCCAAATACATGGCCGCCCAAGGAGATATTTGGTGAGTGATTCAGGCGATACATCGGACGGTACGCCCTCTGGCTGGTACGACGATCCACTTGTAGAACGCTGGTGGGACGGAGCCAACTGGACGAAAGTTACGCGCCAACGGGGCGAGGATCACCCCGACGGTCCGATCGTTGACCCCAACGGTGTCGTGCCGGTCGGCTGGTATGCCGATCCACTCCGCCAGCGGTTCTGGGATGGGACGAATTGGACATCACAGACCCGCGACCTGTCAGCGGCAACCAGCACGTCACCCCCTGCCGACCAGACCCCACCCCAAGAATCTGAACTCGAATCCTCACCAACGCAACAACAAGCCGTTCAGCCGGTATCGCCCGCCCCACCCCAAGCACCGAAGCGGCGAGGCCGAGTAGTTGCGATCGCCGTGCTCGGCTTGGCAGCGCTAGGAGCTGGGTTCGGAGCAGTCGTTCTGTTCGCAGGGCAAGGCGGAGACGCAGATCCGGCGAGCGAAGCAATGGCCTCTCCGACAACGGCAACGATCCCCTCAGCCGCCATCGCTGCGACAGCAACCACAACGACGAGTACCTCAACAACTACGACGACCTCCACCACCTCGACGTCAACCACCACGACAACGCTTGCACCCGTCGTGTTGACGTCCGACCCCTACTTCGTCGGACTCGCCGCATGGGACAGAGTTGGGGCTGAGCGAATGCTCGCAGCATCAGGCACATACAGCCCCGCCTGGGGATATGCGCGTCACCTTCAGCAGGGGTTCAGAGCAGGGGCATCCCCGGAAGGAATCGCAACTGTTCGCGATACCGCCGACGGCGAGGCCGAACTCTGCGTTGGCTCGTCGTGCTTCTCCCTAACCGATGTTGAGTACCGAGGGAACGTCGTGTACTCCTTTACGTTAGATGGCATCGCAATAGATACCCGCTCACGGGGTTGGGATCTTGGCGATGTCAATTACTGCTGGACAGTCAACAACGGGAATTGTTTCACCGATGATGCCGCAACAATGCATCTCACTTCGATCTACAAAGTCGGGCGAACGACATACGTCTCTCTTGAAACAGTGAACGGGGCTCAGTTTCCCGTCAACGTTTCATTCAATGACGCAACGATTTTCGGGGGAGCCCAGATCCAATATCACACCAACTCTGTGGTCACCTCTGTCCGTCAGGGACAGACCGAAGTGTGGATAATCGTGTTTGGTGATGTCGATGTCGAAGCTGTGTCAGAAGTCTCCGTCGGCGTCTACCTCGGCCCCGACTACTACACCTACAGTCTCATGCCGTGAGACGATCAAATCAGCAGTCTCGCCAGAGAATGTCGACGAACTCAACTGCTTCGCTGTAGGTCATTCCGACGGAGATCATGTCGCTAATGAACACGTCATCACTGACGTATGACCAACCCACGCAGATGTCCATCTGTTCGCTGTAGGTGAACGAGGACCACAGAATTTCAACGTCGGATTGTGCCCAAGTGCTCCTCGAGGACCCGCTTGATGAGCCTGACGATGACCCACTTGAAGAACTTCCTGACGACGGGCTTCGCTGGGCAGCCGTCACCGTCGGCGCTGTGACTGTCTCCGACGACGAACTACGGGTGATTGCAACCACGCCGATTGCAACGACAAATGCGACGGCCACGCCGATACCAATGAAGAGTGGTGCTTTCGACTTCTGTTGAGTGGTCGGCGCTGCAAATGGTGTTTGTTGCGCCTGCTGCGGACTAACTGACTGCCGCATTCCAGCAGCCACCGTCGGAGCGCCTTCGGGGGCCGACCCCGTGGCGGCCTGGCCGCTATCAACGACGCGATTGCCGGCGTTGTCGGTGACGTGCGCGGTCCACTCTTGTCCACTGAAATAGCGAAGAGAGAAACGCCCTGTGGGGTCGGGATACCAGCCAGGGCCGCTCGGGCTATTCATGTGTATGGTCTAGCACTTCTTTGCTCATTCAAAATCAAGAGCATGGATGATCTTGTGGAAAAACACGCCAACTGGGGTCAATCAATCCTGAGATTGAGTCGTGGCCGTTCGCGAGGTGCATGTTCATTCGGCACCGCGGTTCGGGGCCGCGTGGGTCGCGCAGGTGGTGCCTGTTGAGTGGGCTGACGGCGACCTGGGGCCATTGAGATTGAGGGGCGAGCCCGCCTTGGCTGTCTTGGCTG
>JBDQKN010000139.1:0-5617 GCA_040263235.1 Ilumatobacteraceae bacterium | reverse complement strand
GTTCGGTCAGTGGCTCGAAGTGCCGACTCGACGGTCAGGATGAGGAATGGTGTGGCAACAAAGACTTGGGCCACAACGACTGCCGGTGTGGTGAATGGAAGGCGAATCCCAAACAGGGTGTCTAACCATGATCCAACAAGTCCTCTCCTTCCGAGAGCTGCGAGAAGAGCGACACCTGCCACCACCGGAGGAAGCACCATCGACAACGTGCAGATCGCTCTTACGAGACGCCGACCGGGGAATCGGGTGCGAGCCAGCACCCACGCAAGTGGGAGTCCCAGCACCAGCGCAATGGCCGTAGCGATAGCACTCGTGATCAGCGACAGAACCAGTGCCTCGCGAGATGCGTGGACCGTGACGAGTTCGGGCAGGCGACCCCAGGGCACTCTGCTGAGCAAGCCAATGATCGGAAGGGCGAAGAGTCCCATGGCGACAACTGCAATGCCGACGACGACCCCGGGGGCGCTCTGACGAACTCGACGGCTCATGGAAGCATGAATCCGTGAGCCGCGAGTCGCTCCCGGCCCTCGGGGCTCAGGAGCTGGTCGATAAATGCTTGAGCGCCCGAGTTCCCCGCTGCCCGCGAAATGTCGGGGTAGTCGGCCGTGCGGCCCACCTCATCGGGCAGGAGGATGGTGTCAGTCTCGAGACTTGCGATCGCGTCGGTGAGATAGACGATCCCGGCATCAACCTCCCCCAGTTGGACCTTGGTAAGGACGGCGCGCACGTCAGCCTCGTAGGTAGCCGGCTGCATCTCAATACCGGCGTCGTCGATTATCTCCGCTGCATAGGCGCCGGCTGGGACCGAAGGATCGGCGAGCGCTACGACAACATCCTTGCGCCCAAGATCGAGCAGGCCGGAGATCGCCCGTGGGTTACCTCGTTCGACAACGATGACCAATTGATTGACAGCAAAAATCACCGGAGAGGTGGACTGGCCAACGGCACGTGCCACTCTGTTCGTTTGTTCGAGATTTGCTGAAGCGAACACGTCCGCCGGCGCCCCCTCAATGATTTGGGCGGCGAGGGTCGACGAACCCGCAAACGAAAAGACAATCGATGGGCCACCAGAATTCTCGAGGTCAGTCGCCACGTCCAAGAACACGTCGGCGAGCGATGCTGCTGCGAAGACCGTGACCTCGTGTGCCTCATCTTGGCCGGAACATCCTGACGTCAGGGCAATCACTGCGACAATGGCGACCGCGACAGAGTTGCGGGCGCCAGACAACATGACCAAAGAATAGTCACATATTGACTATTCGACTTGAACGCGTACCCTGAGGACATGGCCGGCGAACTCTCACTCGCTGATGGCGTCTGTCTCTGCTTGATCACCACACCGCCAACAGCATTTCCCGCCCATGGCTGGCAACTCGTGCGCGAACTCGCACCCGACGGAGCGTTAGGAGCGATCTGGTCGCTCAGCCGACCGCTGACCTACCGCAGCATTGACGCGCTCGAAACTCGCGGCTTTATCGAGCGCGATAGAAGTGACTCGACCGCCCGCCGACAGACCCTCACCCCCACGAACCGCGGACGAACCGCTGCGTTTCAGTGGCTCGACCTACCCGTCAGCCACATCCGAGACCTCAGGACCGAGTTCCTCATGAAGTGCGAGCTCCGGGCGCGAGCGGGGCTCGACATCGCGACCTTCGCCCACCGGCAACGCCTTGAACTCGCAGAGGCGATCGACACCTTGGTGAATCCGCAACAACACCCAGCCGGCATCGTCGGGATTTGGCGACACCACAACGCGATCGCTGCTCGTGCGGTACTGGACAATCTGGCAGACCAGGCGGAGCCAACGGCCGAACTACGCTGACAGCGCCGGCGGAGACTGGCGATGAGGAACCCGGGGGGCAACATGAGCAGACCATCGCAGGCAGCTGGACCGACCATCGTGCCGCTGTTGGAACACACCATCGACACGAACTTTCGACGATCGGTAGACGCCTATGGCGAACGAGAGGCGCTCGTCGTTCGCCATCAGGGCATCAGATGGACGTACGCAGAACTCGATGCCCGCGTCGACGAACTTGCTCGAGCACTCATGGCATCCGGACTGGGTGTCGGCGACCGCGTCGGGCTCTGGTCTCCGAATCGATTCGAATGGGTCTTAACCCAATACGCCACCGCCCGCATCGGCGTGATCATGGTGTGCATCAATCCGGCATACCGAACCCATGAACTTGAATTCGCGCTCAACCAGTCCGGCTGTTCGATGCTCCTCGCTGCCAGCGAGTTCAAGACCAGCAACTATCAGTCGATGTGGGACTCCATATCGGCATCATGCCCCGACGTGAGCGAGGCGATTTTCTTCGATTCTCCGTATTGGGCCGAGTTGCTCACACGCTCCAATCGGGTCTCGACTGACGAGGTTCGCGATCGATCCAGCGCCCTCAGCGCTGATGATCCGATCAATATCCAATACACCTCAGGGACCACCGGGCTGCCGAAAGGCGCCACCCTCACTCACCGCAATATCCTCAACAACGGATTTTTTGTCGGCGAAGCATGCGGCTACACCGCCGACGACCGAGTGTGTATACCCGTTCCCTTCTATCACTGCTTCGGAATGGTCATGGGCAATCTCGGGTCGACTACACACGGAGCGACAATGGTCATCCCGAACGACGCCTTTGAGCCCGTGTCGGTGCTCCAAACCGTTGCCGAGGAACGCTGCACCTCTCTTTACGGCGTGCCAACGATGTTCATCGCCGAACTTGCGGTACCCGATTTCGACCAGTACGACCTGTCCAGCCTCCGCACCGGGATCATGGCGGGTTCACCCTGTCCAGTCGAGGTCATGAAGCAGGTGATCGATCGGATGAACATGGAACAGGTCACCATCGCCTACGGCATGACAGAGACCTCACCCGTCTCGACGCAGACCAGCGCAGACGACTCCATCGACAAGCGGGTGGGTTCGGTCGGCCGAGTCCATCCCCACGTCGAGATTCGAGTGGCCGACCCAGAGACCGGCGACACCGTGCCTCGCGGGGTCTCCGGGGAGTTCCAAACGCGGGGCTATTCGGTGATGTCGGGCTACTGGAATGAACCGGAGAAGACGAGCCAGGCAATCGACGCCGACGGTTGGATGCATACCGGCGACTTGGCCGTTATGGACGACGATGGCTACGTCAACATCACCGGACGAATCAAGGACCTGATCATCCGTGGAGGCGAGAATGTCTCGCCTCGGGAGGTCGAGGAGTTTCTCTATGGGCACCCCGACGTCCTCGACGTTCAAGTGGTCGGCGTCCCCGATGAGCGATTCGGCGAGGCGGTGTGCGCATTCGTGCAGGCGCGCGACGGATCAGATCCTGACACCGACTCAATCAGGGAGTTCTGCGAGGGCAGAATCGCCCACTACAAAGTGCCACGGTATGTGATCTGCGTGGACGAGTTCCCCATGACCGTGACGGGCAAGATCCAGAAATACCTCTTGCGGGATGCTGCTGTGGAACAACTCGGACTCGCAGGTTTCGGACCCACTGCCTGAAGCCGAGGTCAGTCGGCACCCACCACCCAATCACCCTGCCATTCCTCAAGCAGGAATGTCGAGAACGAACTATTCCAATCGTCATAACGGGGCCAGAGTCCCCGCAGCCACGTCTGCGCCTCAGCCAGCGTCCAACGGTGTCGGCGCATGGCCCATGCCAACAGAACCAGTCCAGTTCGGCTTCTTCCCCCGTGACAGTGGACGATGACGCGGCGGCCCTCATCAAGCCATGCATCTACTGTGTCGACCGCGTCGGCAACCACGAGGTCAAGACGGGGGTTGTGATCGCCCTCCTTGTCGATCAGATAACACTCCCGGCGAATCTCGAGGTGACCAAACTGCCCCTCAGTCCTGCATAGCGACAGCACCGCCACCTCCGCGTCGCCAGCGGCGACATGAGCTGCGGCTCCGGGGAGCGAGGCGGCAAAAAGCCCCGGCGCGATCTCGGTCGGGCCGGCGTGCGACTCACTTGCCGCCGGGTATGGATCAGATTTTCCAAGCAGTTGCCGTGCTAGCGATTGGAGCCCCTCGTTATCGAAGTATCGCTCGGTTCCCTCGATAGGTGCTCGGCCATGAACATATGTGGTCCATCGACTCGGAATACCAACGATTCCGTACTTTGCCCCAGCGAGCGCCCCAGCCACACAGGCGACGGTGTCGGTGTCACCACCAAGGTCGATCGCAGCTCTTAGCGTCGATTCGAAATCGTCGCCCTGGCGGAGGGCCCAAACCGCCTGAGCCAGGCACCCCCACACGCTGCCATTGGACGGCGCCTCATGATCTGATGGTTGCCAGCGGGGCGACAACAGATCCTCGAACAGGTCCCGTTGATCATCGGGCAGTTCCGCCAGTGCACCATCGACGGCAGCCTCGACTCCTTCGCCAAGCACGAGGCGCCGCCCGGCCTCCACCGCCACTGCTGCGCCCCAGCCTGCGGCTGGATCGTGGTGAGTTAGCGACGCCTGAGCTCGGGCCAGCATGACCCCGGGCCAACGCCCAAGATGAGCCTCCAGCCCTGCTGCCAGCACAATCACCGGAAAGACCCGCATCAGCGCACCGTTCGCAGCCGTACGACCAGTAGCAAGATGGGCAGTCGGTGCTGCCCGTTTCCAGTCGTCAGCATTCAGCGCCCCACGAGTTGTGGTGCCAACATCAACGGCACCACGCGCCCAGTCCTGCCACGCCCTGAAGAGCTGGTCAGGCTCGAATCCGCCATGTGCGAGAAGCGACTCTGCGAGCACTACCGCCATTTGAGTGTCGTCGGTGAACTCCCCGGGCTCCCAGCCAAATGTCCCTCCACCCACCATTTCACCGGTTCCACCAACAACAGAGGTGGGGAACTGTGCGGAGAGCCGGCCAGCTTGTCCGAACTCGAAGGGGGCACCAAGCGCATCACCGCAGGCAGCTCCAACAATCACGCCCATCGCTCGCAGAGTGCCGACTCGGTCGAGTTGGCGAGTTCCAATCTGGACAGACCGGAGCCTGTCGAGGACCTCGTTGCGCAATGGATCAGCATGGACATCACTGGTGTTCGGGTTCTCGTCGATGTGGCACCTCCGTATTTGCTCAACTTGACGGAGATACAACGCTCGGAGGTCCTGCTGTGTGACGGGCGTGGAAAACCCCACTGCAGATGTGACATCGTGTGGCCATGTCGATCTCGACCACCAGAGGACTGCTGTACCGACTCGCTCGAATTCTCGGCGATGTTCAAGCCGTCAAACGAGGTCGTGTCGGTCGACGAGTCGGCCGCCGGGTACTCGGTCGAATGACCGGGCGCGGTCTTGGCAAATTCTTCAGATAACCCGCACCTGACCGGGCTGGCTCGCTCCGTCGCTATTCAGCGCCGAGGAGGTCCAACACGAGGCGCCGGGTTGGCCCCCAGCCGTTGGCGAGCATCGTTGCTGCAATCGAGCCTTTCAGGTCCCGCGCGTCGAGCACCGAACCGCTGAGCTCGGCTCGACGCCTAATCATCTGTTCGAGATTCTTGGTTGACACAATCTCCGAGCGGTGGCGTGACAACTCGCGTTGGGAGGTTCGACCAGGGCCACGTCGGCGAATGAGGTCGTCGGCAATCACCGCGTCGAGCACAAGTGCGCCAAGCCAGACAAGTTC
>JBDQKN010000138.1:0-5636 GCA_040263235.1 Ilumatobacteraceae bacterium | reverse complement strand
TCCTCGTTGCAGCAACTCGGCGATGTGGTCGAGGTCGGTGAGGAGACGCTCACCACCGAGATGGCTGAGCAGACGTTGCGGGTGGCCGTTACGACGAAGTTCGGCCATCAGCCGCGGCACTCCGCCCCGGCTCAGCGCCACCACGAGTTCACGCTGGCGATCGAGAAGTACGGATTCTTCGGCTTCCGTGAGGTCGGCGATTTCTTGTGCAGTCATCGAGCCGAATGCACCAAGCGCGACAGCCCGTGCATCAGCAAGGGAGTTGGGCTTGGACATCGCAGCGATCAACGTGTCCCAGTGCTGTGCGGCCACTGAGCCGAGTACCGAGTCGCTACCGCTCGTTGTGGCCGGCACCCCAGCAGCGCGCAACATCTCCGCAATCTCTTCCGCCAGGCCGTTCGACCGCACGATGATCCCGATGTCGAGTGGCTCGATCAGTCGTGATGAACCGCTTTCGTCGTCGACCAGTCGAACCTCGGTCAGGTGACGAATCACCTCGTTCACGAGATCGGCTTTCGCCCAACGCTGACCATCAGGGGACGAGGCAGCACCTTTGTCGTTCACCGGTGGGTGCATCAGACGCCATTGCAGCGGGGCGGCAGCGGCTAACGGGTCAACAAGACACTCCTCACCGGAGCGACCTGCTGCAACGGGAACGAAACGCACAGAGTCATCACCAAAGGTGGCGCCGTTGAAGACGGTCTCGAGTGCGGCAAGTAAATGGGGGCCAGACCGATAGTTCGTTCCAAGCGAGTGCAATGCCCCACCGGTCGTGCGGGCGTGGTCAACAGCAGCGAGGTAGGCCGACAGTTCTGCGCCCCTGAACCGATAAATCGACTGTTTCGGATCACCGACAACGACGACTGCCGCGCGATGACCGCTCAGTGAGGCATCAAGAAATGCTGTGCGGAAGATGTCCCACTGCACACGGTCGGTGTCTTGGAACTCGTCGATGAGGACCAACCGGAACCGGTCACGGAGTTCAGCCACCAATCCTCGACCACGATCAGGGTCGGTGATGAGATCTCGGGTGTCGGTCAGCATCGAGTCAAAGGTGCGATGACGCCACCGACGTCGTCGTTTCAGCACGGTCGCCACGGATCGCTCAACCAGGTTGATCACCACGTCGATGAGTGACCGTTGCTCGGGCTTTGCTCCGGCATGATCGGCCATGACGGCATCCGGGAGGGCGAGTCGACGCCTCACCGCAGTGGTGATGCGCTCGGGTTTGGCCAGCAGCAGGCCGCTCGCAAGGATCTGATCCCCGACCACATCGTCGATGTCGCTGTCGTCAGCTGACACCGCCACCGCCGCCGCTCCCGCTGCAGAGAGCAAGCGCTGGCAGAACCCGTGAATGGTTGAGATCGTCATTGCGTCGAACTCAGCGAGCGCAACACGGAGTCGCTCGGCGCGGGCTGCCCGGTCGTTATCTGTTCCGGCGAGGAGGAGCGTGTCGACGTCATCGGTGACGGTTTCTGTTCCCGTCGATCGCTCGAGCAACGCGACCGCTTTGGCAAGCCGTGATCGAAGTCGACCTGAGAGCTCAGCGGTCGCTGCTTCGGTGAAGGTGACAACCAGCACTTCGCGGGTGCTGACCCGCCCCATCGCCAGACCAAGCACGGTGAGACCAGCGAGGGAATAGGTCTTTCCTGTTCCGGCTGATGCTTCGAGCACCGTCAGCCCAGGAGGCGGCGGAGTGCCGAGGTCAAAAGGTGTGACGCCGCTCATTGCTCTACGCCCATACCGTCATCAATGACAACCGCGTCCATCAACCGAGTCCAGATGGACTGCACCGGTGTGCCGAGGTCAACGACCCGGCTCAGTTCATCGAATGAATGGTCGTAGAACAAGCGGTTCCACGGCTTCTCCCGCTCCCCCGGCCTGTGGTCGGAACCCTTCCACGCATCGGAGGCTTTCGACGTTCGGCCCTCCGCAAGATGCTCAGCAAGTTCGGGGAAGAACGCGACCGGAGTGGTCATTGCCGTTTGCTGATGTCCGAGCACGATGTCGAGGACCTCAGCAGCCATCTCCGGGTCGCGAAGCGCCACCTGTACACGGGCGCGATCAGCCTTGGACTTACCGTTTCGGTAGAGGATTGCTGCCCACCCGTCATCTGGAGACTCCAGATGAAGTAACGCCAATTCGGTAATGCGTTCAAGGAGATGTCCAGGCCGATACGACGACGCACGAGCATCGATGATCGTCGAACCGACAACACCGGCAACCTCCCCAACAATTCGTGGCCGAGTTCCCTCCGCTGGCAGCGACACCGCCACGGTTGACCGTTCAAGGGGCGTCGTGAACCCATCGGCGCGGATCAGGTCGACAATCGACTCGACTTCGGCTGTCACCTCTTCGATCACCGCCGTGCCGTAGCCACCTGGCGGGATGTCCCCGCCGGCCGACAGGTACGCCATCCACGTCGCAGGGTCTATGTCGTCGAGTGCTGCGGTCAACATCTGGTCACGGAGGGCGTACTTGTCGAGCCCGCCAAGACTGAAAGGAATTCGTGGGTCGAGTACGTCATCACCGACGTCGTGTAGGTACACCCCGAGTCGGCCCTCACAGAAGGCTCGCACCGGAGCGATGAGCGCCCGGGTGAGATCGCTCAGATGCACCTCGCCCGGGGCCAGAACAGGGTTCAGAATCGGGACACTTGGGCCCTCAGTCGTCTGATGTCGGCGAGCCTCGGCAGCTGCCGCTGCCCCTGCATCGTGGCTCCAGGGATGATCACCGATCGTTGGACGGCGCTCAAAGGCAGGTTCGGACCAGGCCTGACGGGGATGGTCGATCGGAGAGAACTCGTCGCCGATCAGTTCGCCGATGGTGTCGATGAGTTCGCTGAGGGCGACAGCGGGCGCAACCTCTGCTCGGGATCGCAAGTCGAATCCGGTAGACGAGATCACCAACCGCTCGGACGCCGCCATCACTGCGTCGAGGATCTGGGAGCGATACTCGCTTCGGGCGTCGCGGTCTCCGACACATGGTGATGCTGCGACGAGGTCGTCAGGGCTGCCGAAACCGCTCGGTTCGGTGTCAAGGTCAAGCCCGATCAGGCACACCACTCGATGCGGGACCCCACGTAACGCCGTCAGCGACGACAGCGTCACCCGACCGGAATCGAACCGCGGCCGACCCGCTCCGGCCGACAACCGCGAGCCGATAAGGGCGACCATCTCGGCTGGGTCAACCGGGACGTCACCGGTGGCGCTGCGAACCAGTGACGCCGACTTGGTCACCTGAGTGATGACGTGATCGACCGAGCGCCACAGGAACCCTCGATCGGGCTCCACTTCTGCGATGTCGTGTAGTGCGAGGAGGAACCGCTCCGCCCACTCAGCGGGAGGAAGCGACTGGGTGAGGTCACGTTCAACTGCCCGAAGCGTGGCGAGCAGGGCCATTGCAGAACCGAGGGCGCTGAGGTCATCGAAGAGTGCGTTCTTGGAGGCGGCCACGTCGCCGATGCCAAGCTCCGGGCCTCCCGATCCAGTGAGCGCCCCCACCATCAACCGATCGAGGGCATCACCGAGCGTGAACGCACCGAGCACCGGGACCCCGGCTTCGACGTGGCTCTCGGCGTCAAGACCCCAACGGGCATTCGCCTCAACCAGCAGGGTTGAGATCCGATCGACGTCATCGGCCGTCAGGCCAAATCGTGCTGACACCACGGGAAGTGCAGCGAGCGCCAGCACATCACTGATTCGGAACCGTCCATCGAGCAGGTCGATCAGGGCGAGTCCGGCGATGGCGATCGGATTTTCTGCTCCAAGCGACCGGTCGGCCACCTGAACCGGAATGGCTGGCAGCCCATTGTCGGGATCTCCGGCGAATACCGATTCGACGATGGGTGCGAACCGTTCGACATCGGGCGTGAGGACCACGATGTCGCGCGGCTCAAGCGCAGGTTCCATACCGTCGGTGTCGAGCAGATGCAGCAGGTGATCGCGAATGACTTCGACCTGTCGGGTCGGCCCGAACGTGCGGTGCCAGACCACCGATCCGTCAAGTGATGCTGAGCCATCGGGAGCTGCGTCGTTTGCAATACCCCGCTGGACCCGATGGAGGAGGCTGTCGGCAACGTTCGAGGGGGGTTCAGCCGGCGGGGTGACCGTGCCAGTGGCATCCCGAATGGTGTCGAGCAACAGCAGATGTCCCTCTTCGGATGACCTCGCCCACGCTCGATTCAAGCGATGGGCAGCGGGAGAGGTGGCCACCTCATCGCGTGGGGTGGGGTGACGCAGAGGATCAGAGGACCGCAACCGCACCTGCTCCCATCGAGCCGGCGAGTTGATCGGAGCGAAGATCGCCACGTCGGTGTGCGCCGACAGCGCCGACAGCACTTCAAGGTACGGATGCGGGAACGAGGAGATGCCGAATACCGAGACCCGATCGGGAAGCTCGGAGAGCCGATCAGCCCCGTGGATGCGGAGTTCGTCAACGAGGGTTCGCATGCGCTCGGCGTCGGTCGGACCGCCGACCCGTTCATGAACCCGACGCCACAGTGCCGGCTGCCAACGGTGATGGTCAGCGAGGTCCTCAAGCACGCCATTGACGTCGCTTCCTGAACTCCACGCTCGGACCATGTGCGCCCGGTAGAGCGTGTAACGATCGAAGAGATCGGCAATGGCCCGGGCGCGAAGTGCATCAGCAGCTCCATCTTCAGCAAGAAGGGAGTGAATCACCCAGGTGAGCGGGTCGACGCCCCAGCGTCCGAGATCGGCATCGGGGCCCAGTACCTCAGCAACCAAACGGGCCGGGTAGATGAACCTGATGTTGGCGGTGATGCCAAGCCGATGCGCCAGCGCGTGGTTCAACCAGCTGCGCACGCCGTCTCCTGGGACGACGACAAGCTCGGGGGTGAACGGATCAGAGGGCACCTCAGCGAGACGCTCCGCCAGACGATCAGCAAGCGCGGTCAGCCCGCTGTCGACGTGTTGGTGAAGGCCCACGTGCCCGACATTACGCATCGGGTATGACAACGATCGACGAGGGCCGTCGTGTGACGGGTTTATGGCACCCGACCAATACCGCCATCAAGGGTCAGCATCCCAGGCAGCCGTCGATCGAGGTGTACCGCCCGCCACGTGAGCATCTCTTGGGCAAGAGCGAGGATGACCTGCGGATCTTCGACGACCGCTCCCCCACCGGGATCGGACTCGAGATCGAGGCACCAGTACGTACCGTCGCCGAAGTGAACATAGAGGTACCGCTCAGTGCGCAAGGCAGCAAGGTTTGACCGCTCGAGCCGCCGGTCCCATGGCCATTCGGGGACCACACCCATCTGCAGGTACACCGACCGCCAGTCGTACTCCCAGTGGGCAGCGGTTCGCCACCGGTCGGGTTCAGATCCATTGAGAAATGGGGTGAGCGGGAGGCCGTCACACTGCAGTGGTACACGCTCGCCCAACCTCTCGGCGATGGTTGGCAGCAGGTCGATGTTCTCGGTGAAATGCTCAACAACCCGGCCGTGGGCATCGGGCTGTGCAGGGTCTCGGATGATGCAACCGATGTGATAACTCGACGGGAAGTAGCCGAGTTTCTCCTTCAGACCCTGATCGCCGAGCTGTTCACCATGGTCGGCAGTCAGCACGATCAGTGTCGACTCCCAGTCGTCGGTTTCAGCAAGGTGATCCCAC
>JBDQKN010000137.1:0-5637 GCA_040263235.1 Ilumatobacteraceae bacterium | reverse complement strand
CGCCGAGACAGGCGCGGGGCAACACGGCGTGGCAACGGCAACGGCCGCAGCGTTACTCGGCATGGACTGCAAGGTGTACATGGGTGCTGTGGACGTAGAGCGTCAGGCGCTCAATGTGTTCCGGATGCGCCTTCTCGGCGCGGAGGTTGAGGCAGTTCACTCGGGAAGCCGAACCTTGAAGGACGCGGTGAACGAGGCCATGCGCGATTGGGTGGCCACCGTTGGCGATACCCATTACTGCCTTGGTTCGGTTATGGGGCCTCATCCATATCCGTTCATGGTGAGGCAGTTCCACCGGGTCATCGGCACTGAGGCTCGTGGGCAAGCTCGTGACCTGTTGGGGGATGATCCCGATGTGGTGGTGGCATGCGTGGGTGGCGGCTCGAACGCAATTGGCATCTTCTCGGGATTCGTCGACACCAGAAGTCGGCTCGTTGGTGTCGAACCCGCTGGCGGTGCTGCTGTGTCGCGGGGAATCCCCGGCGTCGTCCACGGGATGCGGAGCTTCTTGATGCAGGACGAATTCGGTCAGGTCGAGGAAGCACACTCGATCTCGGCGGGGCTCGACTATCCCGGTGTCGGGCCCGAGCACTCATATCTGTCGTCGATTGGGCGAGCGGAGTATCCGAATGTGGTTGACGCCGAGGTCGTCGATGCCTTTCAGAGGCTGAGCCGTACCGAGGGAATCATCCCGGCTCTCGAACCAGCACATGCCATCGCCTGGGTGATTCGTGAGGCGCCGTCGATGCAGGGCGCGACGGTGCTCGTCAACATGTCAGGACGCGGCGATAAGGATGTTGGCCAGATGATGGACGTGCTGGCGGATCGACTGTGACCGGTGCCGCCGACCTCGTCTCCACCCTCCGTGATCGGCGGGACTCGGGTCGCAAACTCCTCGTCCCGTACATAACTGGTGGCTATCCAGGTTGGCAGGATGCGATTCGGGCATGTGCCGCCAACGGTGCTGATGCCGTCGAGATCGGGATTCCGTTCTCCGATCCGATCATGGACGGACCGATCATCCAGCAGGCCTCTCAAACTGCTCTCGATGGGGGAGCCACACCGGTATCGATCCTCGACGAGGTGCCTCGCCTCGACGTGGAAATTCCGTTGGTGGTGATGACGTACTTCAACGTGGTTCACCACGAAGGAGTGGTGCGATTCGCCGAGCGACTCGCCGCATCTGGGGTGACGGGCTGCATTCTTCCCGACCTTCCATTGGAGGAGTCAGGGGAGTGGTGCGAGGCCGCCGATGCCGCTGGTGTGGCAACGATCATGTTGGCCGCACCCACTGCTCCAGATGACCGACTCCCGTTGATTACGGCACGGGCCCGCGGATTTGTCTATTCGGTTGGACTGCTTGGGGTTACAGGTGAGCGGGAGTCCCTGGCCGAGACGGCAACGGCCCTAGCTGCCCGACTGAAGGCGGTCACGGGCACCCCGGTGCTGGTTGGGGTCGGTGTATCCAATGCCGAGCAAGCGGCTGCAGCGGTTCGGGTGGCTGACGGCGTGATCCAGGGTGCTTCGATGATGCGGCGCCTGATCGAAGGGGGGCCCGACGAGGTCGGGCGCTACGTAGCCGAGGTTCGGAGCGCGATCGACGCAGTGTCCTAAGGTCGCGTCGTGCGCCCAGAGGACCTCCTGCCCCATCGCCCGCCTTTTCTTTTCGTTGATGAGATCATCGAGATTGTTCCGGGCCAGTCGGCCACGGGTCGGTGGAAGCTCACCGGCGACGAGTGGTTCTTCTCGGGGCACTTTCCCGGCCGGCCCACCTTGCCCGGCGTGTTGATGTGCGAGGCGATCGCCCAGGTAGGAGCATTGGCTGTTCTGGCTGACGAACGATTCGCTGGACGACTACCGCTGTTCGGGGGAATCGACAGGGCCCGCTTCAGGCGTCAGGTTGTGCCCGGTGATGAACTCATCCTTGAGTGCACGATGGGCCGCCTCTCGTCGCGCGCCGGGAAGGGCTCCGGTCGTGCGCTAGTCGGAGACGATGTCGCGACTGAATGCGATCTGATGTTCGTGATTGCCTGAGCGGTATCGAGTTCAGGCCGGCCCGATGATGATTGACGCGTTGTGACCACCGAAGCCGAAATTATTCGACATGGTTGGCCCAGGCTCCCAGGGGCGAGGTTGCCCGGTGACGACATCGACAGCGATGTCCGGATCGACATCGACGGTGTTTGCTGTCGGCGGAATCAGACCCTGTTGCATCGATAGCACGACGGCCGCAGCTTCCAGAGCTCCAGCTGCCCCAAGCGCGTGGCCAGTGACACCCTTTGTTGATGTGACCGGAACTGCATTCGGCCCGAACACCGCTGCCATCGCAGCACCCTCAGCAGCGTCATTGAGTGGGGTGGAGGTGCCGTGAGCATTGACTTGGCTGATGTCGGACGGACTGAGCCCAGCATCGGTAAGGGCGAGGTTCATGCAACCGATCGCACCGACACCACCCGGTGATGGGGCGGTGATGTGGTGAGCATCGGCGTTTGACCCTGCACCGAGAATCTCGCCGAGGATGGTCGCCCCTCGTTTGAGTGCAGAATCCCACTCCTCCAACACGAAGACCGCTGCACCTTCGCCCATGACGAATCCGTCGCGGGCCGAATCGAATGGCCGGCTGGTGCCGCTGGTTGATAGGGCAGTCATGTTGCCGAAGCTGGCGAGGGAGGTCGGTGTGGCTGCATATTCGCTGCCGCCGGTAACGACGGCATCAGCCAGATCCCACGCAATGAGGCGCGCTGCGTATCCGATGGCGTGGGTTCCCGCCGCGCAGGCCGTGCAGATCGTCTCGTTAGGACCTTGAAAGTGGTGACGCATGGAGACGGCCGCGCCAGGAGCATTTGCCATCATCATTGGCACCAGAAAGGGGGACACCCGTCGTTCACCCTTGTCGAGGCGGACTGAAATCTGTTCCTCAAGGGTGTGGATTCCTCCGACTCCGGTGCCGAAGATGGTGCCGATACGGGAGTCTTCTACATCGGGTCGTCCGGACTGACCGAGAGCCTCGGCAGCAGCGGCGATCGCATACTGCTCACTCCGGTCGGCGCGCCGAGATTCCTTTGGTGAGTCGTACCACGGCGAGGGATCCCAGTCGTCAATCGTTACGTGGCGGTCGACCCCGACGATTCCTGGGCCAAGCAGTCCTCGCCAATACGCGTCACGCCCGATGCCGCAGGGAGCGACGACGCCAAGGCCGGTGATGGCAACTCGGCGTCCGGTGCCGCGCATCAGAGTTTGGCCGTGACCAGACCGAACGCCTGGCCGACGGTCTCAATGCCTTCGAGATCTTCCTCGGGCACCTCGATACCGAACTCCTCCTCGAGCGCCATGACCAACTCGACTAGGTCGAGGCTGTCGGCGTCGAGGTCGTCGCCAAAGCGCGCCTCAGGGTTCACCTGGTCTTCTGAAACCGAAAGCACCTCAACGGCGCACTTGCGGAAACGGGCGAAGAGTTCTTGGTCCACGGGATTCTCCTTGTCGTGTGGTGCCTGACGGCGTGACGAGCCGATTGTCGGGGGCGGGGGGCCTCTGCTGGGGGAGTATCAGTGTCCCATGCCGAGGCCGCCATCGACGGGGATGACCGCACCGGTGATGTAACCAGCGTCGGCTGAGGCGAGGAATGTGACCACACCCGCTATCTCACTCGGTTCCGCCATGCGGGCGAGTGGCACTGCCGCGGTGATCTCCGACAACCGGCTCTCGCCGAGAGCGGCTGTCATGTCGGTATTGACCGGGCCGGGCGCGACCACATTGACGGTGATCGAGCGGGACCCGAGTTCGCGCGCCAAAGACCGCGCGAGTCCGACCAGCCCCGCCTTCGATGCTGCGTAGTTGGCCTGACCAGCTGCTCCCAGCAGCCCCACCACCGAGGACACATAGATAATGCGCCCCTGCCTCGCTCGAATCATCTGTTGTGCGGCCCGTTTGGTCACCCGGTATGCCGCGGTCAGATTGGTGTCGATTACGTCGGTGAACGCATTCTCTGACATGCGAAGCAGAAGGGTGTCGTTGGTGATACCGGCGTTCGAGACGAGGATCTCGATAGGCCCACCGAAGCGTTCCTCGACGCTGGTGAACGCGGCGTCGACATCCTCGGTGGAGGTGACATCACACTTCACGCCGACGAGGTCCTCTGGCGGAGGCGAGGAGTTATACGTGACCGCCACCTGGTCGCCCATCTCGGCGAACTTTCGGGCGATGGCCAGTCCGATCCCTCGCGACCCTCCTGTGACGAGAACTCTTCGACTCATGGTGTTCCTCCCCAACGCAACACGGCACTTGCCGCAGTCATGCCCCCGCCAAAGCCGACGAGGAGAATGTGATCACCAGGTGCGATGCGGCCGGCATCTAGTGCCTCCGCCAACGCAACCGGAATGGATGCCGACGAGGTGTTGCCGGTGTGGTCGATCGTTATAGCGGCACGTTCCATTCCGACCCCCAGTCGTTCGCATGCCGCCTGGATGATTCGGATGTTTGCTTGATGCGGCACGATCAGGGCGAGATCGTCAGCGGAGATCCCTGCATGCTTCATCGACTTCTCAGCAGAGTCCATCATGATCCGGACAGCGCGCCGGAACACTTCTTTGCCTTCCATGTTGACCGTGCCGCCAACGGTCGCCCAGAGCAATTCGCTCGACGATCCATCAGCGTCGAGGTCCCAACCCAACAGTTGTCCACGGCCCTCGACTGACTCGAGGACGACAGCGCCGGATGCATCAGCGAATAGCGGTGCGGTTGCTCGATCGGTCCAGTCGGTGATCCGAGAGAGCGTGTCGGTGCCGATGACGAGTACTCGCTCAGCTCCCATGGCTATAAGACCATGGGCATTCACCAGGGCGTAGACGAATCCGGAGCAGGCTGCGTTGAGTTCGTATGCGCCGCAGGTCAGGCCGAGTTGGTCCTGGATCAGCGGCGCAGTGCCCCATTGGCGGTCAGGGGTTGTCGTAGCGACCACCATGGCGTCGATTCGGTCAGGCGAGAGACCAGCCATCTCGAGGGCGGCGCGACCTGACTCAACTGACAACGAGACGGTGGTGCCGCCGATCCGACGTTCGCTGATACCGGTTCGAGTGACGATCCATTCGTCACTGGTATCGAGGGTGGCTGCAAGATCGTGGTTCGTGACGACCTTTTCGGGCAACGCCATGCCCCATCCTGAAATCACCGCTCCTGTTGTTCCGGGCCGAGTTGCTGGCACAGTCGTTCCCCTTCGAGTCCTGTCGCTCAGATCGTCCGCAGCCATGCAACCGGCTGGCGAGGAGCCAAGCGTTCGGTGTCGACGGCGATGTAACTCTGCAAGATCCCGGCAAATGGCGACCGAACCTCGACCTCGCCGATGTACCCGAGAATCGAGCCCACCTCAATCGTCGGTCCGTCGGGGATGCCTGCCGTGGCAAAGACGCCGGCTCCCGGGCTGACTACGAGGCGCTCATGGGCAAACAGGTGCTCGCCCTCATGCGTATCCGACGGGGCGGTCGGCTCCTTGCCGATCCATTCGATGAGCCGGTCGAGTTCATCCGGGGTGGCAACGGTGATTGTTCGGACTCCATCGAGGGTTCGCTTGGCCATGCCGGTAAGCACTCCGCCCGGACCGAGTTCGGCGATGGAGGTCACGCCCATGTGCGCCATTGCCTG
>JBDQKN010000136.1:0-5663 GCA_040263235.1 Ilumatobacteraceae bacterium | reverse complement strand
GTTCCCGGTCAAGGCCGGGCGGTTGTCAAAGACTCCGGCTTGGTAGAGCGCCTCCGGTTCCTGAATCACGGTTCGCCCAGGGACCTGCACCCACGTGGGGTCCTCACCCTTCAGTCCAATGCCATAAATCCACCAGATCGCGCCCATCAACGCCATCCAGCCGGCGAGCCCGGTCAGGGTCACGAGGAACCCAAGCCGTGCACCGATGTTGGTACCGAGGATCAGGTAGATCGTCCCCATAAACGCGACAACTCCGAGGATGACGGTGAGTAGGCCGCGGAGTTCTGGCTCCCAGCCGATCGCCAACACTGCTGAGATCATCAGAGCCCCCTCACGTATTCGACGATCGCCTTGATCTGCTCATCGGTGAGCATGGTGCCAAAGCCCGGCATCCGGCCGCTGCCCTGGCCCTGGATCCCGTACTTGGCCCCGTAGTTCGAACCGTTGGTGATGAACGAGATCATGTCGTCTTCGCTTGGGAAGGCCGATGCGGCCTTTCCGCCGGTGAGGTTCCATCCGAACGCACCTTGACCCGTCACGCCGGGATCACCCCAGCTCCAGCCAGGGGTGTGGCATCGTGCGCAGCTGTACGCCCCTGAGTTGAGATCAAGATTGAAGAGCGCCTCGCCATAGGACGAGTACGTCCCGTCATTCACCAACTGCCATGCCCGGGTGTCGATGTCGTCCTGAATCTCGGCCGGGATGTGCCCGGAAGCGCAACTCTTCGGATCCTCTTCCCCAGGTCCGCAATCCTCGCGTTCAACCTGGATGCTCCAGAGGTACGAGATCAGGGTGTCGATCTGCTGGGAGTTCATCGGGCCACCGCCCTCAACCCCCCACGGGCTCATCGGCGAGAATGGTCGGCCATACACCAAGATGAACCGGACCTCGTCTTCATCGAATCTCGAGAAAATCGTATTAACCGCCGGAGCCTTCCAGTTCACGGCTTCAACTTCACCCGTCGTGGTATCGGTAACGTTCCACGCCGCCTCGCCGCCGCCTCCGGCGTATCCGCCATGGCATCCGGCGCAGTTGAATCCGCCCTCTGCTGTTGGGGCAAACAATCGGCTTCCCCACTCGACAAAAATTTCCTCCTGAGCCTCTACGGCACCGGCTTGGCGAGCGGGCTCGAACACCCAGTACAGAGGCAACCCGATCACCGTGACTGCCAGCATGAGGACACCCAACAGTTGCACCCGTTCGAGTCGTGACCCCTCAAGGGTCTCGTCGTCGTAGTACTCCTTGCGGTTCGGGGCGAGTTCGATCTCGGATCCAAGTTCCTCGCGGGCCGAGCGGATGTTCAACACGGCGTAGACGATGAACCCGGCTGTCACGAAGACGAGCAGAATCCATGCGATGGAGGTGGTCGTTAATGCGATCATCAGTGGTCACTCGCTCCCACACAGTGCGGGCCTTCAGCTTCCTGACCGGTGGTGTTCACACCGATCGGAACGCCTTGGACGAAGGTTCCGGTATCGACGATGACATCGCCGGCGGCGGAGAATTCCAGCGGGAAGTGGTCCATTCCTCGTGGGGCTGGACCACCCTTCTTCTCGCCCACCCGGTTGTACTGCGATCCGTGGCATCCACACTCAAACCACTGGCTGGAAGCACACTGAGGCACGCGACAGCCGAGGTGCGGGCACTTCTGGTATGAGGCGATGAGCCCTCGGCGCATTCCACCAAGTACCGACTCTTTGTAGACGCCTTCCGCCTTCGAAATCGCGTCGACGGGGTACTCGGTGACCCAGGCGCGGGCTTCCGGAGCATAGAAGAAGCCTTGACCCTGCCGGATGCCCGAGATGATGTCGTCATAACGGCCGATCGGCACCTTCCCGCCGAAACCGCCGGTCTTTGATGGCCAAAGGAATCCGACGAAGGAGGCCGCAGCGAACGCTCCGATACCGGCGGACATCAATGACACCGTTGCCCGGTTGAAGAACTGGCGTCGGCTGACACCGATCGCATCCGGATCAGCAGGGACCCATGGTTCAGGGGCGAGGTCCGCTGCAGGCGCTAGAGCCGTGCCAGCGCGTGCTGCTGCGGCCTCTGCCTCAACAGCGGCTCCACTCGCCGAGGTGGTCGATCCGGATGCCTGCCGGGCCGAGCGGTCGCGGGCAAGGGTCTCGTCGCTTAATGCTCCGGCGCCTCGCACGTCGTTGCGTCGGGCAAGCGTCGCGAAGGCAGCGCCGGCAAGAACGACCAACGCCACGACAGCGATCAGGATGACAGCAGTTGCACTCATATGGACCTCACAACTCGAAGAACAGTCCGTCACGCCACGGGAGCGTGAAGTTGAATCCCGGACCTCGGAAGAACGAACCGATCATTACCAATACCGCCCAGAACATGAGGTGCACGGTCATGAGCGAGGTCGCGAACTTGCGATCCTCGGGCTTGTTCGACGGGTTCCGGTCGATGTAGGGGGCAAAGATCAAGACGAAGATGCCGACACCGGGAATGGTCACGCCAGCAACCATCGGGTGGAACATGGTGAGCAGCTCCTGCAGACCGAGGAAGTACCACGGGGCCTTCGACGGGTTGGGCGTCTGGTTCGGGTTCGAAAGCTGGAGCAACGGGGCGTTGACCCAGATTGAAAAGAGGAACACGAAGAGCAAACAAGCCAGTGATGCAACAAACTCGGCGGCCAAAAGGTGAGGCCATGTATGCACCTTGTCGACCGGGGTGGCCTTGACCTCCTGGATGGAGCCCGACTTGACGACAGTGAGCAATCGCTGGGTGTGGCCGCCTGGACCCGCACCAACGGGCACTCCACCTGCGGTGGGAGCCGAGGCAACTGCGGCAGCAGCCTTCTCTGCCACTGCCACACCGCCACCGGAATCACCCGCGGCGCCCTGAGATCGAGCTGCCTTGGTGCGCTCGAGAAGGTGGGCCGGGATGCGTGAATCTGCTTCGGACGCGGCGGCCTCTGCCGCTGGTTCCGAAGCGGGTTCCTCGGCAGACTTCTCGCGGGCCGCTTGAGCCCGCTTCAGCAAGTGTTCTGGGATCTCTGTCATGTGCTCAATCTCCGATCAGAGTGGGCCACTGATGCCGCCGTCCTTGCGGACACGCCAGAAGTGGATGGCCATGAAGATGACGATGATGAACGGGAAGAACAATACGTGCAGCACGTACCAACGAAGAAGGGTCTCCGAACCGATTTCGGCGCCGCCAAGGAGGACGAACCTCACCTCTTGGCCAAACACCGGCGTGTAGCCCATCATGTTGGTTCCCACGGCCACGGCCCACATCGCTAACTGGTCCCACGGGAGCAGATAGCCAGTGAACGAGAGCAGCAGTGTCAGGGTGAGGAGGATCACGCCGATCACCCAGTTGAATTCACGAGGTGGCTTATAGGCCCCGTGGTAGAAGACGCGGGCCATATGGAGGAACACCGACAACACCATGAGGTGCGCTCCCCATCTATGCATGTTCCTGACGAGCAGACCGAATGTGACCGAGGTCTGCAGGTTCGAAATGTCATTCCAGGCGGCGGTGGCCTCAGGACGGTAGAAGAACATCAGGAAGATGCCGGTGACCGTCAACAAAATGAACAGGAAGAAGCTCAAACCACCGAGACAAAGCGTGTAGGACACCTTGACGGCGTGACGCTTCACCTTCACTGGATGCAGGTGGTACAGCACCGAGTTCATGATGACGTAGGAACGGTTACGGGGGCTGTCGGTATAGCCCTTCCGGAAGATCGACCCGGGCCGGAAGATGCTGCTCCAGACCTGCGACCCCTGAACGGAGTCGACGGTCTGTTGCGCGCGTTCCCGGGCGGTGGGGCGGGGGGTCTCGTCAATGATCTTTGCCATAGGAGTCAGAACCTCATGCCGTAGGCGTAGCCATGGTTGTTGGTACGGGTGTGAGAATCACCGGCCGCAGTCGCTTGACTGACCTTGCCGAGAATGATCACACCAGTGGGACAGCGATCGACGCACAGCGCGCATCGCGTGCAGATGTCGTCGTCGATGATGAAGACCACCTTGTCGGAAGGGTCTTCACCGGGCTTCTCGGTGCCGTCGGCCTCGGTGATCGAGGCGGGTTGCACCATGTGGATGCACTTCCACGGACAGATGTCGACACATCCCTCGCACATGATGCACTCGGTTTGGTCGATGTGGATGAACTGTTTGGGCTTGACCGCACGCGTCAGGTAGTCCGCGTCCACCTCGACGAGTGTGTACTCGTCGGTGAACGGCATCATCGGGGGATTTGCGTCGGTGCGTGCCATGGATCAGGCCTTCTTCACGAGCGGTCGTCCGTACGAACTGGTCTCGAGTTCGGGGGTTGCATCCTGTCCACGCTTCTGCCACCAACCCCAGAGGAAAATCAGGAGACCGAAGTAATAGGCATGGATGACGACGACGATGATGTCTCGGATCGCCTCGTACTGCAACGTGAACGGGAACCAACCGTCGAAGGCCTGGGGCTTGAGAATCCCGCCAGGGCCAAAGATGATCTTCGTACGATCCCAGCCGAGGTCCTTGTCGGCGTGGTCGATCCATTGGTGGGGAACGATGCCGAAGGCGAGGAACATCACGCCGAAGGCATAGGTTGCGCCGACCATTGCCTCGCCCCACGACACCGGAGTGCCAAGCGGGCGACGGCGTCCGTATGGCATAACGGCGAACGCGAGGATATTCGAGGCGATGAACGACACCAGGAATGCCGTGTTCATTCCCGGCCACTCAAGCACGTTCCAGTTGAAGGCGATCATCTCGCGCTCACTGCCTTTCTCCGGCGGACATGTCTCCGACGACTGTAGTCGCCGACCTCCCCTGACAAACCATTCCTTGTCGACGGGCGATGTAGGACCCCCATTCTGGCAGCGGTACCCCACACCCACGTCGGGTTGTGCGCAAGTTCCCGCGGATGTACCCCACGAGAGATTCTGGAACCAGCGCGCTGAGCGTCTATCGTGTCGGTGTGACCGAGATCCCCGAACACCTCCTAAAGCGGAGCCGCGAACGTCGCTCCGCTCTCGGACAGGGTGACGGCGAGGCCGCTTCAGATGCGCCCGCCGCCTCGACTCCGGCAACCACGACCCCGGCGGCAGCCGCTCCCGCTGCTCCATCGGGCCCTCAACCTCGGACGGCCGCTCCCTCTCCAGCGGAGCCAGCCCCTGCCCGTCCCGACTCGTTCGTGGTCTCGAAGTACCGCTCCCGCAAGAAGGTGCCGTTCTGGGCCATGGGCGCTCTCGGTCTGCTCCCGATCTGGATGTTCATGTACGTGCGTTCAGTGACGGCCTCAGCCGAGGAGGCCACCGGACCTCTTGGCATGGGAGCCGAGGTGTACTCGAACTGCGCCAGTTGCCACGGCGGCAATGGCGGAGGCGGAGTCGGGTACCAGTTCTCAGAGGGTGAGGTGCTCAAGACCTTCCCCCATATCGAAGACCAACTTCGGTACGTGTTGTACGGGACCGGTGCATACAACGTGGCCGGCGTGTCGGTGTACGGCAACCCCGACCGTGAGGGAGGCGCTCACCTTGCCGGCGCCCGAGGTGCGATGCCCGGCTTCGAAGGTGCTCTCACCGACTACGAGATCCTTGCCGTAATCTGCCACGAACGGTACGCGCTCGGTGGAGCGGATCAAGCAGGCGACTACGCCGAGGAGTTCGAGACGTGGTGCTCCCCCGACTCTGAGATCTTCCTCCAACT
>JBDQKN010000135.1:0-5681 GCA_040263235.1 Ilumatobacteraceae bacterium | reverse complement strand
TGTTGCCCCGACGAAGCGCTGGCAGCACCGTCGCGGAAGGCACGGCTTCGAGCACAGCGCCAACTGCACCCATGGTCTGGTTCGCCGTCTCAGCGAGATTCGCACGCCCTGCAACCACCACGACCGGTCCGCTGGCGAGTTGCGCAGCGACTTCTGCCTCGGCCAGAGTCGCCGAAACGGTTGACGCAGTCATGCCAACCGGGGTCGCCACTGATCGCCACGCGTGGCGAGTGAGACCAGACCCGGTGGGTGAAAATTCGATAATTCGAGTCCGACCCTCAACCGCTGCATGGCGGAGACGGAGATGGAGGATGGGTAGCTCCTCCTTCAGGTCGGGCGCGATCAAAATGACGGTGGCCGCTTCGGCAGCCTCGCGGATCGTGGCCCGCGGGAGTCCGAGCACTCCTGCCGGAAGCCCATCGTCAAGTTGGGCATCTCGCCGAGTGACACCGAGCGCGTCAGCAAGAGTCGCCCATGCCCAGGCATCCTCGTTCGTCCCGCGAGCACCGCCGATCACTGCAACCGATGACGGACCATGGTTCTCGATGGCATCCCTGATCAATTGAGCGCTGATTGACATAGCCGACGACCAGTCGGTTGATGTCAGTCCGCTGTCGGTGCGCACCAGTGGGTCCGAGACTCGACTTCCGGCGTGAACCGATTCAAAGTTGAAGCGACCGCGATCACAGAGCCAGCCCCAGTTGACATCGTCGTCGTCCACGCCTTGGAATCGGAGCAATTGATCTCTGCTTGAGTGCACCGAGATGCGACAGCCGACTGAACACGACGTACAGGTGCTGTCGACCTGTTCGAGATCCCACGGACGCGCCTTGAAACGGTACGGAGTGGCAGTAAGCGCTCCGACCGGGCAGATCTGAACCGTGTTCCCCGAGAAGTGGGAGGCGAATGGTTCGTCGGGGTAGGTCATCACTTGAGTGGCGTTGCCCCGCTCGACGAAGTGGATGAGTGCATCACCAGCAACCTCATCGGCAAACCTGGTGCACCGGTCGCACAGGATGCATCGCTCCCGATCGAGTTTGACCAGCGCCGAGATATCGATCGGCTTCTCGTAATGGCGCTTCTCCTCGACATACCGGCTCTCCCCCGGACCATCGCTGAAGGCCTGGTCCTGAAGGGGGCACTCACCGCCCTTGTCACAGACTGGGCAGTCGAGAGGATGATTGGCGAGGAGCAGCTCGAGGATGCCCTCCTGCGCACGCTTGGTCGTTTCTGACTCGGTATCGACCACCATTCCGGGGGCCACCGACACCATGCACGAGGGTTGGAGCATCGGGCCACGTCCGGTATCGATCTCGACCAGGCACTGGCGACACATGCCCACCGAGCTCATACGCGGGTGATAGCAAAAACGCGGAATGTGCTCACCAGCTCGATCGGCCGCGGCGATGACCATCTCGCCCTTCTTGGCTGCCACCGTTCTGCCATTGACCGTGATCTCGACGGTGTCGACGTTCTCGGTGATATCGCTCACTGTTCACCTCCAACAGCGGTGACAGGAATCCGAGTGCGGGACCGGGATGCTGCAACTCGTTCCTCAAATTCGGACCGGAACAGTGTCAACGCAGAGTGCACCGGCACGTAGGCCGATGGACCGACAAAACAAATCGTGGTCATTCGGTAGGGAAAGGGAACTGCCTCGAGCCCGAGGTCACTGCTCGCTGCGTGTGGCATCGAACCCGGGCAGATCGACCCTCCGACTTCGAGTAACAACTCGAGGTCATCGGTCGTGCCCTGACCCTCGACGACTCGCTCGAGAATCCGCATGAGCCAGGTTCCTCCCTCGCGGCAGGGTACGCACTTCCCGCACGACTCGTGGGCGTAGAAACGGGTAAGCGTGAGCGCGGCCGCCGGAATATCAGTGGTCGAGTCCATCACCATGATCGCCCCGGAACCGAGCATGGAGCCCGCCGCTCCGACGAGTCGCCCTTCAAACGGAAGGTCGAGTTGATCGGGAAGGAACCACGGGGCGGATCCCCCACCTGGAACGAAGGCTTTCAAGTCGTTGTCATCACGGATACCGCCGCAGAATTCCTCGCCATAGAGCAGGTCGCGGAATGTGGTGGTTCCGTTGATGATCTCAAACACCCCCGGGCGCTTGACGTGGCCAGATACGGCAACCATGCGCGTGCCCGGCGACGACTCGGTGCCGATCGCCGTGTACGCCTCGGCTCCATTCGTTGCGATCCACGGCAGGTTCGCCAGTGTCTCAACGTTGTTCACAATCGTCGGCTTGCCGTACAGGCCGATCGCTGCAGGAAAGAATGGAGGCTTCAAACGGGGCATCCCGCGGTTTCCCTCGAGAGACTCGATGAGCGCTGTCTCCTCGCCGACCACGTAGGCACCGGCTCCCCAATGCAGCACGATGTCGACGCTGAAGTCGCTGCCGAGAATGTTCCGGCCGACATACCCGGTCTCGTAGGCCTCGTTGAGCGCCGTCGCCACTCGCTCTTGTGCCAGCGCCATCTCGCCACGGATGTAGAGAAAGCAACGTGACAGTCCAGCCGCATAGCACGCGATCAGACACCCCTCGATGAGCTGGTGTGGGTCGCGCTCCATGAGCAGACGGTCCTTGTAGGTGCCCGGCTCTGACTCGTCACCATTGACGACGAGATATCTCGGGTACACACCCTCGGGGGTCAAACCCCACTTCACGCCCGCTGGGAAACCTGCCCCGCCGCGACCGAGCAGGGTGGAGGAACGAACCTCCTCGTGCACCTCAGGAGCCGGGCGGCCCAACGCAACTCGTAGGCCCGCGTAACCGCCGGTGGCGAGATAGCGCTCAATCGTGTGGGAATCCTCGAATTCGAATCGCGAGGTGACGATACGGGGTCGGTCCCCGGCCACAAAGCCTGGCGCCCAGTCATAGGTGGTCATGATCCGGCCCCGTCGACAGAAACAGGGATCCAGGGCGGTGGCCCATCGACATCATCGGGGTCGACGGCGCCGACGGCTCGGTCGGCAGGGATGTGCTGGCGGACACGCGCCAGCGTCCCGTGGGGTGGGATTTCGTCATCGAGTCGTCCGGCTCGGAGGTCGTCGATGAGTTTCTCCACCCCGTCAGGTGTCATCTTGAAGCGGTAGCGGTAGTTCACCTGAAGACACGGAGCCTCGGTACAAGCGGCCTGACACTCGGCCTGGTGAAGGGTGAACATGCCGTCGTCAGTAGTTCCGCCGGCGTGCACGCCGAGGGCTCGTTCCGCAGCGAGCATCAGTTCACGTGCTCCCATGAGGGCGCAGGACATAGTGCCGCAGATGTTGATGAGGTAACGCCCTGTTCGCTCGAAACGGAACATCTCATAGAAGGAGCCGGTTCCGAGCACTTCGGCGGGAGTGACCCCAACTAGTTCGGCTATCTGGCGCATGGCCTCATCGGTGACATGGCCATCTTGTTCTTGGGCGAGATGGAGAAGCGGAATCAACGCCGATTTGGGACGCGGGTATCGGGCGATGATGTCCCCAGCTATCGCGAGGTTGGTGTCGTTGAATCGAGACATGGCGTCAGCGGTCTACCTCTCCGAGAACGGGATCGACAGAGGAGATGACGGCGACGGCATCGGCGACGAGGCCACCACGCATCATGTGGGGAAGACATTGGATATTGACGAAGGACGGTGCCCTGACATGCATGCGGTATGGCGTCGGCGAACCATCGCTCGCGATGTAGCAGCCGATCTCGCCACGTGGGCTCTCGATCGCCACATACACCTCGCCCTCAGGGACTTTGAATCCCTCGGTGAAGATCTTGAAGTGGTGGATCAGCGCTTCCATCGACTCGTCGATACGAGCCCTCGGAGGTGGCGTGATCTTCTTGTCCTGTATTCGGTAGTCGCCCTCGGGCATCTTGTCGAGCACTTGTCGAACGATCCGCATCGACTCGCGGATTTCGTTCAGGCGGATCGCATAGCGGTCAAATGAGTCGCCATAGGTGCCGACAACCACGTCGAAATCAACCTCGTCATAATGCAGATAGGGCTGGTCGCGTCGAAGATCCCATTCGACTCCGGTGGATCGAAGGATCGGACCGGTCGCTCCGAGGGCAAGGGCCTCAGATGGGGTGATCACGCCGACACCCTGGAGCCGCTCGCGCCAGAGCGGCTGACCGGTCATCAGGATGTCGTATTCCTCTAGTCGCTCTGGGAGCATGTCGAGAATCCGAAGGACATCATCACGCCATCCAGCGGGGAGGTCTGCAGCAAGGCCGCCCGGGCGAACGAAGTTGTGATTCATGCGCAGTCCGGTGACCTTCTGGAAGAAGCGAAGCACCTCCTCGCGTTCGCGCCACCCATAGATCATCATCGAAACGGCACCGAGGTCCATGCCGTTCGTCGCCATGAACAGCAAGTGACTGCTCATGCGGTTGAGTTCGGAGAGCAGCATTCGCATCCACTGCGCCCGCTCGGGAATATCACCATCGATCCCCAGCAACTTCTCGGTCGCCATCGAGAAGACCAGTTCGTTGTTCAGCGGGCTTGCGTAGTCCATGCGGGTGACGTTCGTGCCGCCCTGCATGTATGTGAGTTGCTCGCCGGTCTTCTCCATTCCGGTGTGCAGATACCCGATGATCGGCTTACAGCGAAGCACTGTCTCGCCCTGTAGTTCCAACATCAACCGAAGTACGCCGTGGGTCGACGGATGCGACGGGCCCATGTTGATGACCATTGTCTGGTCTTCATCGGGGTCGTCGGGGAGGTCCCCGAGAGTTGCTGCCTCTGCCTCCGACATCCGGAGCACCGCTCCCACCTCCCGCATGACCTCACGGGCGGTGAGTTCGGATCGCGGGCGGAGTTCCTGGGCGCCCTCGTCAGCGATCATCGTCATGACGGCGCCCCTTTGAACTGAACCGGGATTGACCCAACCTCGTAGTCCTTGCGAAGCGGATGGCCGATCCAGTCCTCAGGCATGAGGATTCGTGACGGATCGGGATGGTCAGAGAAGGAGATTCCGAACATGTCGAAGACCTCACGTTCCATCGCCTCAGTACCGGGATGAAGGTCGAACAGCGTCGGCAGCGAGGCCTCCGCCTCTGGCACCTGAACCCGGGCACGGACCCGGCGGCGAGCACTGAGGTCGAGCAGGTTGACAACGACCTCGAACCTCTCAGCAGTCACACCATCGGGCAATGGACGATTCATGTACCCGAGGTAGTCCACGGCGGTGAGATCGACGCACATGGTGTAGCCGTCGTCGGTGAGGGCTCGAATGACCTCGAGGTAGCGATCGGTTCCTACATGGACAACGACCTGTCCACGGCTGTCGGTTACCGGACAGCCGAACAGGGTCGGCGTCGTACTCTCGTCGTCGTTGGGGATATCGGTCATGGTCAGCGTGTTCCGAGCAGGACTGGCACGGTCGTGGCAGGAATCTCGGTCACGTGGATACCGGCTCCAGCGCCGGATTGGTTCCGGCGGCGCATGATCTCACCCTGCTCGATCTGGGTGTGCAGGGTTTCGATTGCGTGGATCAGGGTTTCGGGAGTTGGAGGACAACCCGGTGCATAGACATCGACGGGAACGATCTGATCAACGCCCTGCACGATGGCGTAGTTGTTGAACATGCCACCGCTCGACGCGCAGACACCCATGGAGATGACCCACTTGGGTTCCATCATCTGGTCATAGACCTGACGCAGAACAGGCGCCATCTTCTGGCTGACCCTGCCG
>JBDQKN010000134.1:0-5728 GCA_040263235.1 Ilumatobacteraceae bacterium | reverse complement strand
CGATCGAGGTGAGCGCATCGGACGGCTCGTTCACCAAGCCGGTGAAATTCATGCTGTCCATGGATTTCAATTAGGCCCGAGAACAGGGTCGAGATTGATGAGGCTGTGGTCGGTCGTCCATCGAGATACGCCCGCGAACGTCCCTGAGACGGAATCTCCCTGGTGAGGACTCGTTCGCGCGGACCGTCGGGCCCAGGGACAATGAATCGTGCATCGATACGTGCTACGTCAGCTCCGGATCGCACCATCGATGGATCAGTCCGGCCGCCAAGCACCAGAGCCAAGGCTCCTACAAAAACCGACTTGCCTGCACCACTCTCTCCGGTGACGGCAACAAGGCCCTCCTCGAATAGGACTGTCGCCGATTCAAGAATCGCAAGATTCTCGATGTGCAGTTCGAGGAGCATCAGCGGTCGGTGAGGCGGAACTTCGCCTTGAGGATCTGGTGGTATGGCCTATGTCCGAAACGAACGAAGCGTGCTGTTCGATCGGACGGTCTGCAGATGACTTTGGCCCCTTGGCTCAGGGAGCAGACTGCTAATCCATCGGCCACAACCATGGCCTCGCGGTGCCCAGTGAGTTCAATCAGCACCGATTCCGAGGGGTCGAGCACAAGACTTCGATCAAAGAGTTGATGGGGAGCGACGGGGGTGACGAGCACCGCCCGATGCCGAGGCGAAATCACTGGCCCTCGAGCAGATAACGCGTACGCCGTTGATCCGGTCGGGGTGGAGACGATCAAACCATCGGTGGCGTAACTCGTGAACGGCTCGTCATCGATGTGGAGCAGGAACCGGATCGATTCTCCGGCTCCTGCCTTCTCGACGGTCACCTCATTCAGCACCGTCCATGGCCCAAGATCGCGACCTTCGCTATCGACGCCTACAACCTCCAACATCATTCGGTCATCGAGAGTCCAGCCACCCTCGGATGGCCCGAGCGAGAACCGCCTCAACGACTCGAGCATGTCGACTTCCTCGACTTCAGTGAGATATCCCAACTGCCCGAGATTGACACCAAGCAGCGGAATATCGTTGCCTTCAATCAGCCGCACTGCGCGCAACATTGTTCCATCACCGCCAAGGCTGAGAATGAGATCAGCAGTCCGAATATCGGCCGCTGTGCCGAGCTCCTCGGGTGCATCGATCCCTTGATCGATGTCGACGGGCCACGCAACGTGCCCCTCGTTCTTCAGCCACTCGGCGGCACGACCCGCCAGGAGCCTTGCAGCTGGCTGTTCGCGATGCAGGACCATCGCCACCCGAATCATCCCTGAACCTCCGGTGCTGCGAGTCGGAGCAGGAATTCCCGGTTGCCCTCAGCACCGGGAACGGGACAGTCGAACCACCCAGTCGCCGAACACCCGAGCGACGTGTAGGTCTCAAGAACTCCAGACAGTGCCTCATCTCGGAGGTCGTCGTCGGCGATAACCCCGCGAGCACGAGATGCTGCTGCACGACCAACTTCGAATTGGGGCTTCACCAAGAGAATCATTGGAACCTGAGGTTTGCACAATCGGACCAGTGCTGGCGCCACCGTGCGAAGCGAGATAAAGCTGAGATCTGCCACAAGGAGGTCGAAGGGACCGTCGACTTCGGCGAGGTCAACCGAGCGGATATCTGTGCGCTCGCGCACGTCGACTCTGCTGTCGGCCCGAATTCGCTCGTGAATCTGTCCACGCCCAACGTCGATCGAGCACACAGACGAGGCACCGTACTGAAGTAGGCAGTCGGTGAATCCCCCAGTGGAGGCGCCGCAATCAACTGCCCGAGACTCCCGAACGACTGCTTCAAGGTCGGACCAGTGTTCAAGAGCCGCCACGAGCTTCGATCCACCACGGCCAACGAACCGAGGTGGTGGGCCCACCACCGTTATCGAATCCCCAGAGCTCACCAGACGGGAAGCACGATCGGTTGGGGCACCACCGACAAGAACTCGTCCCTCCGCAATGAGCCCGGCAGCTTGGCTCCGAGACTCCACCAACTCTCGTCTCACCAATTCCTGATCAAGCCTTCGTCTCGGACTCATCGCCCCCCCACGCCACGTGAATCAACGATGTGTCTCAGGTCAGGACCAGACCGGGCGATCGGAACAGACACATGATCCTCGCCACTCAAGGTCTCCCCCACCATCCAGAAGTCAACCCCAAGCCGCTCCGCGAATCGACCATCGGTGCTTGGCCGGTCTCCAATCATGATCGTGTCGGTCAACGGACCGCTTCGTCCAATCATCGAATAGACCAATTGTGCCATCGGCTCCTCGGGCTTTCCCGCAAGTATCGGCGTGGTGGATGACGCTGCCGCCACAGCCGCAAGGATCGATCCACCACCGGGCTCGGCGCCCTGTGGCGTGGGGAAGGAGTTGTCACTATTGGTGCCGATCAACTTGGCCCCGTGCCGAACAGCTGCCGATGCGTGGTTCAGTCGGGCATAGTCAAAATCACGGTGCAGTCCGACAACGACAACGTCCACGTCGAGCTGGGGACGGTCCGCACCAACGGTGCGAACACCACGTTGTTCGAGCTCCTCCCAAACCCCAGGGCCAGCGCAGGCCATTGCAGTCATCGAAGGCTCAACGAGAGAGGCGGCAGCGCGGGCTGAGGTGAGCACACGTGAGTTGGCGTCGAGCCCCATGGCCTCGAGACGATCTTCATAGTCGCGAACAGGACGATTCGAGTTGTTGGTGATAAACCACAATCGCGCACCCTCAGAAGCCAGGATGCTCAGTGCCTCAACTGAGCCATCGATTGGCTCCTCTGCGCGCCAGAGCACGCCATCCAAGTCACACAGAACGTCGCGAATCATCAACCCAGTGTGTATCAGGTGGAGCAGAGGGCCATACGTGGCAGAGTTCAGATATGGCGATCTTCGAACCCTTTGCCGCACTGCGATTTGCCCCCGAAACGTTGAGTGATCGCGTTGCGCCACCCTACGACGTCTTATCCGAGGCCGACGTTCGTCACCTCCGAGATCGTGGTCCGATTGAAGTGACACGAATTGACGTCCCGACAGTCGGCGGAGGCGATCACCCCTACGACGATGCCGCTCAACTCATGTCCGAATGGATTGCAACCGGGGAATTGCGTCAGGACGACCGTCCCTCCTTCACTATCTGTCGAATGGCATTCGTTGATGAACACGGAAATCCCAGACGCATCGATGGAGTGATCGGGCAGGTCGAGGTAGTTGACGAGGGTGCGGGCGGCGTACTTGCGCACGAACGAACGACACCCAAGGCCTCGACTGATCGGCTGGATCTCACTCGATCTACAAAGGCCAATCTCTCGCCGATCTGGGGTCTGAGTGCCGCAACCGGCCTAACAGAACTTCTCGCAGAGCGCGGAGAATTGGTAGGCGAGGTGACCTGGGATGGCGTGACACATCGTTTTGAACGAATCGTTGATCCCGAACGCTGTCTCGCCATCAGCGCCTGCATTGCGACGGCAGACATACTCATCGCCGATGGACACCATCGCTACGGTGTCGCACAGCGCTACCGCGACGAGGTTCGAGAGTCATCTGGCCGTGACGATACGGGAGCGGAACGGACCCTGATGTTTGTGAATGAGATGGTGGCCGAGCAGTTGGCCGTGGCTGCGATACATCGGGTGTATCGCCAGGTGTCCGCCGATGATTTGATCGCCGAGCTCGAGCACAGGTACGAAGTACTGAAAGCGGTTCTGGTAGATGACGGCGTTCTGGCCCCAATGTCGGATGAGCAGGCAATCTGCCTGGTGAAACCCGATGGGACAGGATTGCTTATGCGCCCACGCCACGGCGCGTTCGCAGGAATTCGCGATCTGGACGGCCTCCGCTTGGAACAGGCCCTGTCCGGTCTAGATCATGAAGTCTCGTACCAGCACGGCGTCTCTGAGGTGCTTGGTCTGCTGCATGAAGGGGCCATCGAGGCGGCCGTCTTGATTCGCCCAGTATCAGTTGATGAAATCCAGCGAACGGCACACGAGCGAGACTTGATGCCACCCAAGTCGACGTTCTTCACACCCAAGTTGCTCACGGGAGGCGTCATCAGGCCGATGTGAACGGTGACCTCATCGTTTAGGTGTTGGAGGCGTCGAATATCGCGCCGATGGCCGCATCGAGCGTGAGCGTGAACTCTTCATCGGTCTGTTCGATGCTCAGCCCTTCGGTGAGCGCTCTGCTGAAACTGGCAATCACACCATGGTTCTTCGCCAGACGGCCATTTGCCTCTTCCCGTGGATAGCCACCGGAAAGAGCAACAACGCGAAGCACAGACGGATGGTTTGTCAGTTCCTGATAAAGGTCATCGGTATCGGGAAGGGACAATTTCAACATCACGGGTGCCGCTGGATCGATCGACGACAGTTCGCTGAGCAACGCGCGGAGGAGAATGGCTTCAGCTTGTGGTTTGTCCGCAATAGTGATGTCGATCTCAGGTTCGATGATGGGCACGAGTCCCGAGCCGAGTATCTCCCGCGCTACCGAGAACTGCTGGGCCACAACACTCTCAATCCCTACCGGGTCGGCTCCATGAATGACCGAGCGCATCTTGGTTCCAAAGATTCCCTTGTCGCGCGCCCGTGCCAGTAGCCCACTCAAATCGGGCATTGGATTCATCAACTGAACCTGACGATCAACTTCAGCAAGGCCCTTGTCGATCTTCAGGAAAGGCACGACCTGCTTACGTTCCCAGAGATAGTTAGCGGTTGGCATTCCTCCTACCTCGCGCTCCATCGTCATCTCGAAGAGAATCGCGCCGAGAATTCTGTCCCCGCCGAATGCCGCTGAGGTGATCATTCGCGAGCGCATCGCATGCATCAGATCGAACATTTCATCTTCGCTCGACCACGAGGAATCAGCAATCCCATACAGACGAAGTGCTTTTGGCGTGCTCCCTCCGCTTTGGTCAAGCGCGGCGATGAACCCACGGTCCTGGCCGACCCGTCGAAGCTGTTCACTGTTCATTGACTACTCCCGTTGAGTACGTGGGGTTTCAGGTGATCTGGGGCAATTGCCGGAGCCCCAATTCGGATAGGACATGATCATCAACTGGTAGCGGCGATCCCGTCATTGGGTCTGCTCCACTTTGGGTCTTTGGATACGCGATCACTTCGCGGATGTTCTCCTCCCCAGCAAGAATCGCGATGAGCCGATCGAGACCGAAGGCGAAACCGCCATGGGGTGGTGCTCCGTAGTCAAATGGGCGCAGGAAGAAGCCAAACCTCTTGGCCGCTTCAGCCTCGGAGATACCAAGTGCGGTGAAGACACGCCGCTGAAGATCAGGTTCGTGAATACGAATTGAGCCGGACCCAAGCTCCCATCCGTTGAGCACTAGGTCATACGCAATCGAGCGAACTGAGAGAGGATCGGTCTCGATGCGGTCAATGTCATCAGGGTGAGGCATCGTGAACGGGTGGTGTCCGGGCTTGGGCTTCCCTGATACTGAATCGACTCCAACAAACAGCGGAAATTCGACAACCCATACATATCGGTAAGGCCCTTGATGCACGGGAGGGCGACCGAGTTCGTTTCGCAGTGTTCCGAGTACCTCGCAAGTAGTGGACCACTCGTCTGCGACAATCAGGCAGAGATCACCTGCTTGAGCCTCAAGTGCTGCTCGAATACCTGAGGATTCTTCGTCGGAGAGGAATTTGGCAACTGGTGATTCGATGCCGTCGGCAGTGACCTTGATCCAGACCAGTCCCTTGGCACCCATTGACTTGGCACGATCGGTCATTCGGTCCAGTTGG
>JBDQKN010000133.1:0-5740 GCA_040263235.1 Ilumatobacteraceae bacterium | reverse complement strand
GACTGCGATCTGGTCGTGATTGCGACCCCGTGGGATTCGGCTGCGACCACGGCACAGGAACACGCGGCGGCAATGCGTTCGAAGGTTCTGGTCTCGATGGCCAACGCCTTGGTAAAGGTCGGACACGAGTTTCAACCGCTGGTGCCGCCACGGGGAAGCGTCGCTGCCCATGTTCAGGCAGCGGTACCCGACTGCCATGTCGTGGCAGCGTTCCACCATCTGCCAGCCAAGGAATTGGGATTGATTGGAGAACCGATCGATTCGGATGTGTTGATCTGTGGCGATGATCAGCCGTCAGTCACCACCGTGTCCGACATCGTCTCTGCCATCCCAGGATGTCGTCCTCTGGATGCCGGCGAACTGTCGAATGCGACAGCTATCGAAGCGTTCACAGCTGTTCTGTTGCAGCTCAACGTTCGATATCGCACGCGTGTCGCCCCAAAGCTCACTGGTATCCGAGACAGTGGTTCCAAGCGCCCAAGTTCTTCTGGCGGGAGCGCCTGATGCCGTCGCACGTCACCACGATGCGGCTTCATGACACCGCCCAAAATGTTGTCGTCGACTTCGCGCCTGACCAACAGGTGCTCATGTACGTGTGCGGGATCACACCGTACGACGCGACTCACCTTGGTCACGCAGCCACCTTTTTGGCCTACGACGTCTTGATCCGACGCCTGATCGATCGGGGACACTCGGTTCGTTGCGTTCGAAACGTGACCGACGTCGACGACCCGCTGTTCGCAAAGGCACGCGAATTGGGTGTCCATTACCTTGACCTCGCAGGAGGTGAGGAGGCTCGCTTCGACGCCGACATGGCCGCCCTCAATGCCTTGCCGGTCGACGCAGCGCCCCGAGCATCGTCTGCGATCGCAGACATCCGTCGGCTTATCCAGACCGTTCTTGATAACGGTCACGCCTACTGCGCGGGTGGATCGGTGTACTTCGACGTCACCACCTTCGACAAATTCGGATCAGTAAGCGGGTACCCCGACGAACAGATGATTGAGCTGGCGTCACGTCGAGGCGGAAATGTTGAGGATCCGCACAAGCGTCATCCTCTTGATTTCGTGCTTTGGCAGCCCTCAGCCGCAGATGAACCAGCGTGGGAGACCCCGTGGGGTGCGGGGCGACCGGGGTGGCATGTCGAATGCAGTGCACTTGCATTGCGCGAACTTGGCCCCACGATTCATCTACATGGTGGTGGAAGCGATCTGATCTTCCCTCATCATGAATGCGAACGCGCCCAAACCGAGTGTTCGACTGGTCAACCCTTTGTTGGCCATTGGATGCACACGGCGTTGATCTCTATGGACGGCGAGAAGATGTCGAAGAGCCTCGGCAATCTTGTGTTCATTGATCAACTTCGGACCCAATGGGACCCGATGGCCATTCGACTTGCCATCATCGGGCATCACTACCGGACTGAATGGGAATGGGATGATCAACTGATGGATCGGACCACCCAGCGACTTGAGGCCTGGAGATCTGCGACCGGACCGAGAGACGAACAGCTGCTCGACTTGGTGAGAGCTCGACTCGACGACGATCTCGATACGCCAGGGGCAACTGCCTTGATCGATTCGGTAGCGGCCAACGGCGCCTCGGTCACTGACGCAGCCTCGCTTCTCGGCATCGTTCTCTAGGCCGTCCGGGCTCTGGCTGCGCCCTCGTACACTCAGGGGCGCATGTCTACGATTACCGTTCATCTTCCCGATGGCTCCGAGCGAGCATTGCCGCTTGGCTCCACGGCAGCAGATCTGGCCGCGTCTATTGGCCGTGGATTGGCTAAGGCAGCTGTTGCAGCCACGGTTGACGGGCGTCCGAGCGATCTCACCAGCACTCTGCCTGACGGTTGCCATGTGGCGATCATCACCGATTCGACCGACGATGGCCGTCATGTGCTCCGTCACTCCACTGCCCACGTGTTGGCCCAAGCGGTGACAAGGCTGTTCCCCGGCGCCAAATTCTCGGTTGGTCCCGCAATCGAAAACGGCTTCTACTACGACTTTGATCTTCCCGATGGGCGAACGCTGTCAGACGACGATCTTCGGTCGATTGAGACGGAAATGCAACTCATCGTCAAGAACGATCAGCCCTTCACCCGGAGCGAGATGTCTCCAGATGAAGCCTTGGAACTCTTCGCTGATCAGCCGTACAAGTGCGAGATCATCAACCGTGTGCGGGGTGCGGTTGGAGACTCACTTGACGCCGGAGAGGTTGGTGGGGGAGACACGATCTCGGCGTATCGCAACTCGGATCAGTTCGTCGATATGTGCGTTGGCCCACATGTGCCGAGCACCGGACGGCTCGGTCACTTCGCCCTTCAACGTGTCTCTGGCGCTCACTGGCGCGGAGATGAAGGGGCCCGCATGCTCCAACGCGTGTACGGAACGGCGTGGGAGTCCAAGTCAGCACTAACGGAACACCTCGAGCGCCTTGAACAGGCGGCAGCTCGAGATCATCGACGGCTAGCCGTCGACCTTGATCTTCTGAGCTTCCCGAGTGAGATTGGTGGCGGCCTTGCTGTATGGCACCCGAAGGGAGCCATCATCCGCCGGATCATGGAGGACTACAGCCGCCTCCGGCACGAGCGTGGTGGTTATCAGTTCGTGTACACCCCGCACCTCGCAAATGGCCGACTTTTCGAGACATCAGGACATCTCGATTACTACGCCGATGCGATGTACCCGCCGATGGAGATGGACAACGGCACCTACTACATGAAGCCGATGAACTGTCCGATGCACTGCCTCATCTACGCCAGTAGGCAGCGCAGTTATCGAGAGTTGCCGTTACGTCTCTTCGAGCTGGGCACTGTCTATCGCTACGAGCGGGCAGGGGCCCTTCATGGCCTCATGCGGATTCGAGGATTCACCCAAGATGACAGCCACATCTTCTGCACCGCGGATCAACTCGCGGATGAGGTGGCATCACTCCTCGATTTCGTCCTGTCCGTCTTGAGGGCATTCGGGTTCGAAGATTTCACCTTCAATTTGTCGACGAAGGATCCGTTGAAGTACGTCGGCAGCGATGAAATTTGGGACCAAGCAACAGAGGCGCTGCGCGATGCTCTAGATCGCCACGGGCTCGAGTACGGCATCAAGGAAGGCGATGCCGCTTTCTACGGTCCGAAGATCGACATCGATGTACGAGATGCGATCGGTCGATCATGGCAACTCTCCACCATTCAGGCGGATTTCAACAATCCGGAGCGTTTCGACTTGGAGTACGTCGGGAATGACAACGCTCGCCACCGCCCAATCATGCTCCACCGGGCGTTGTTCGGATCGGTCGAGCGCTTTTTCGGCGTGCTGCTCGAGCACTATGCCGGGGCCTTCCCAACCTGGCTCGCCCCCCTACAGGTTCGTGTTCTTCCCGTGTCGTCGAGCCATGAGTCGCATGCGGCTGGGGTTGTCGATGCGCTTCGTGCCATCGGTGCCCGAGTCGACACGGTTGGAGCCGATGATGGGCTCGGTCGGAGAATTCGCGCTGCGAAGCTTGAGAAGATTCCATACGTGTTGGTGATCGGGGACGATGACATTGCGAGTGGGACCGTTGGTGTGAATCCTCGTGGTGGTGAGGTTGACCGAGACGTTCCCCTCTCAGCCTTCATCGAACGGCTTCAAGCAGAGATCGATGAGGACACCCGCAGGGCGCTTGACGCGTGACGATGATCGAACACCTCTGGAATGGTTGGCGGGCGGCCTACGTCAAAGCTGTACCTGCAACTGATTCGGAGTCGGGGAGCATCTTCTCGAGGATCATCAACTCTGGGTTGCCTGACGAGGAGACCTTCATCGTTCATCGCTCGCTGGAGTGTTTTGCCATCTTGAATGCGTATCCGTATTCAACAGGCCACTTACTCGTCGTACCGTACGCAGAGGTTCCAGATCTCTCAGATCTTGACGAAGCGCAGATGATCGATGTCTGGGCCACGGTGAGGGACGGGGTTGCTGCGGTGCGGGCCTCCCATAACCCGCCAGGAATCAACGTCGGAATCAATATGGGTGCCGTGGCGGGAGGATCGATTGCCGAGCACCTTCACGTGCACGTCGTGCCCCGATGGCTAGGAGATTCAAATTTCATGACATCGATTGCAAACACTCGAACAATTCCCGAAGCGCTGGCCGACTCGGCTGAGCGGATCAGGAACGCGTGGCCGTCTCGGACGTTGACGCCTAGTGTGTCGCCATGAGTGATGGACCTCTTTCGTCCGACGAGACGGTCGATCAGCTTCCCGAGGATCTCGATCCAGCGGCCTTCAGTGGAGCGTACGCGTTTCCAGATAACAGCCGACGTCGAACTCCTGCGGCCATCTATCTCGTCTCAGGTGGTGCGGCTGTTGTCTTGAGTGGACTCTCAAGTCCACGGGTGAATGCTGGTTTCCTCATCGCAGGCTTAGGCCTCATCTGCTTTGCGATTTACGGTTTCATCGCCGGGCGGTCGATGAAAGCCGACGAGCGGGCGGCTTTGAGCGCAGCGCAGCGGGTACTCGGCTTTCCAATTGGTCATGCATCTGCGCAACAGGTCTGGCACGGGGTAGCGAGTCGTCCAACGTGGAGGGTGCTTGCATACTCGGCTGAGGAACCGCCACAGCGTCGTGCGCTGATCCTGGTCGACGCGGTGAGTGGAGAGGTTCTTGAGCACCTTCTTGAGGACAATCCGGAGCAGGGAGCAGACTGATGCTTGATGGCACCTTCAGGGGTCCAGTGGATCGAGCGGTGCGTCCCATTGGTCGGGCCCTTCGCAGAACAGGGCTCTCACCTGATCATCTGACCTTTGTAGGACTATTCGTGGCGGCAGCATCCGCGGTTGCTGTTGCATCAGGATCGTTGATCCTCGGTCTGATTCTGGTCATTGCCGCCACGCTGCCGGATCTCTTCGATGGGGCATTAGCGAAGGCAACACAGACGTCTAGTCAGCGCGGAGCATTTCTCGATTCGACTCTGGACCGGGTGAGCGACGCGCTATTGCTCGGCGGTATCGCGTGGTACCTCGCTGATACGTATAGCGGCCGTATGGCGATACTGCCGTTCGCTGTCTCCTCGGTGGCATCTGTTATTTCGTATCAACGCGCGAAGGCTGAGTCCCTCGGTCTCGATGCAAAGGGTGGGCTGATGGAGCGCGCCGAACGCATCGTTGCACTCTGTATCGGACTTCTTCTCGAGGCGGTTGGCATCGCGTCGGCGCTCATCTGGATCCTGTGGATCATGTTGGTCCTCATTTCGGTGACTGCGGTGCAGCGGTTCGTGAAGGTTTGGACTCAAGCCGAGGTGGCCCCTGCTACCCGTGAGCGAATCGACCTTCGACGTGAACGTCGAATTGAACGACGGTCGGTTCGCCAAGACCGGGTGGCACGGTCGAGAACCATTGTGCAACGGCGGATTCGGAACGATCGCCGATCTCGGTGACTCTTCCGGTGAAGGCTTCCTCGTCGTTGCGTACAACGGTGACACTGGCCGGTTGGAGGGTGATGGCCTTCGTGGCGCACATCCTCCCTCGCCGAGCGATTGGCCCGGTCACCACAATTGCTGGTCGGTGCTCACGACTCTTCGCCAAATCCGCTCGGGCGATGGCGGCCCGTCACCAGCTCCGAATTGAACCCAGAAGGTCACCGGCAGAGGTCCAACAACTCGTCGACGACGTGTTTGCTCGATACACGCACTACTGGATCGAGAGTCTTCGCCTTCCGCGCCTCAGCCAGTCGAGAGTCGAAACTGGCATCAAAGTCGAAGGGTAT
>JBDQKN010000132.1:0-5774 GCA_040263235.1 Ilumatobacteraceae bacterium | reverse complement strand
CCTTCGAGGTCGAACGCGCCGCACGGCGATCCTGCAGGAAGACGACGGCCGGAGGCACCAACAACGCCAGGACCAGAAACCCCTGGATCACTTCGGTGATCTGGGCTTCCACGCCGGTGCTCGAGACGAAACCAGAACCGGTTCTCAAAGCCCCAAACACCAGTGCCACCGGAATGGCAGCAAGAGCCTTCTCTCGTGCCACAAGGGCAACGAGTAGGCCGGTCCAGCCAATGCTTGCGGAGAACCCAGGCACTAGACGGAAGTTACCGAACTGGAAACCGCCGCCTGCGAGCATCGCTGCGCCAGCGAGTCCTGCAAACGCGCCCGAGATCGCCATCGCCGACAATCCGAACCGAGCTTGGGAAACTCCGAACCGCTGAGCTGCACGCTTGTTTCGACCGACCATCTGCAGCCTGAATCCCCACACGGTTCGTGCGGTGACGAAGCCGAGGATCAAGGCCAGGAACACCGAGATGAATACTGCGCTTGGAATCTCATTACCAAAGACGCCAAGAGACGGAAGGCGGTTGTCAGGATCCAACTGAGCACTCACCTGATTTCGGTTACCGCGTGATGCCTCAGACGCCAGTAGAAGCGACTGAGACTTCAACCCGAAGGCAACGGCCTGTGTCGCCACGGTGACGAGAAGCAGGGTCGTCAGCACTTCTGGGACCCCCCGCCAGAATCGGAGGCCTCCGGCAATCAACGCCCAGACCGCTCCTCCGAGTGCTCCGAACAGCAAGAGAAGCACCACGTTGACCGGACCGGGCCCACCGATTCGGAAACCGAAATACACGGCGAATGCGGTACCGATCAGCAACTGGCCTTCCTGGCCGATGTTGACCAGTCCGGCACGGCCCGAGACGATCGTGCCTAACGCGACGAGCAGCATCGGCGCCGCAGCTCCAAGCGTCTGGCCCCATCGACCGGGTCCGAGAAGGCTGCCGTCGATCAAGGCAGACACCACCTGTCGCCATTGGCCACCCGTCACCTCGACAAGAGCAACCGAAGCGAGTAGCGCTACCGAGATACTCGCCACGTACAGCGTGGCGAGCCTCATCAATCGAGATGTCATGTCGCCTCGCCACCCATCAGGAGACCAAGTCGTTCAATGTCAACCTCTGACCGGGCCATCTCGCCAATCACACGACCTCGGTACATCACGGCTATCCGGTCAGCGAGATCGAGAATCTCCTCGAGCTCGCTGGAAATCAAGACCACGGCGACTTCGTCTCGTGCGGCGGCTCGCAGACGATCTGACATGGACTCGATCGCGCCAACGTCCAAGCCGCGTGTCGGCTGCGACGCAACGAGCACTCGTGGGCCATTGTCGAGCTCACGGGCCAGAACAACACGCTGTTGGTTTCCACCCGAAAGCGACCACATCGGCGAGTCTGGACCCGAACATTGGATGTCGAATTCGTTGATCAGGCGGAGTGCGTTCTCTCGGAGACGACCCTGGTCGAGCACCCCGCGGTCAGCGCATCCGCTCGGGTTGATCATTACTAAGTTCTCCGCCACCGACATGTCGAGCACCACACCGGAATCGTGACGATCCTCGGGGATGACCCCAATTCCGGCCCGTGCCATCGCCCCTGGTCGCGTGGTCGACACCTCGACTCCGTCGACGGTGACCGACCCACTATCGAGGGGTAGTAGCGAGGACAGCAGGTCACCGAGCGCGCGCTGGCCGTTGCCTTCAACTCCGGCAATTCCCAGAATCTCGCCTGCGCGAACCGAAATCGACAGATCATCAAGCAGGCGGATACCACGACCAATGGTGGCGGTGGCTCGGTCAACCCGCAGCACGGTGGGAGCCTCGGTCTTGGGCGTCACCGCAGCCATCTCGGAGGCCCTCTCCGCCACAACCTCGGTCAGACCGAGAGCGGCACCCTCTGAGCGAAGGGACACAGGCCGTCCTACCATCGCTTGAGCGAGCGAAGGCGCATCGGTGTCGGCAGTGAGCGACCGCATCATGACCGCCCCCTGGCGCATGATCGTGATGTCGTCGGTTGCCTCGAGAATCTCGCCCAATTTATGGCTGACCAGGACCACGGCCCGTCCTTCGGCGGCAACTACGTCGCGGAATGCGCGGAACAACTGGTGTGATTCCTCGGGAGTCAACACCGAGGTGGGTTCATCGAAAATTACGATCGATGGATCGCGACGGAGACATTTGATGATCTCAACACGCTGACGAAGGCCAGCAGTGAGGTCGCCGACTCGCGCGTCCGGATCGATTGTTAGGCCGTAGTGCTCACCGATCTCCCCAACCCTGTCCCGAATCGATCGTGCATCTAGGCGCGTCGGCTCACCAAGGGTCACGTTCTCCCACACCGACAATGAGTCGACGAGGCTGAAATGCTGGTGGACCATTCCGATTCCGAGGCGCGCTGCGTCCGCCGGCTCATGGATCCGCCGTTCGACGCCATCGATCGTGATCGTTCCACCGTCGGGGAGGACCAGGCCGATCAGCATCTTCATGAGCGTGGACTTCCCCGCCCCGTTCTCGCCGAGGATTCCATGGATTCGACCGCGGTGAAGATCGAGGTCAACCGAGTTACACGCTCGAACAGCGCCGAAATGCTTCTCTATTCCACGCAGGCTGACCGCAGGGGCCGGTGCCGAAGCACCGACCCCTGCCGTCACGACATCGTCGTAGTTGGTCACCCTGAGTAAGCGGCCCCAGAGATAGCCCCGAGGCTGCCCATGAGATCCTCGTCATAGGAGGCCAGCAGACCGAATGCATCGGTGATTGCTGACTCGGTCTCGGCCGACGGATCGCAGACCTCCATCCCGTTGAGGCCCTGCTGCGTCGGGAACTGGTAGGTAGATCCCTCAACAAGTTCCTCTGAGATGATCAGGCGGATCGCCTGAGCGGCATAGAGCCCGCCGTCAAACACCACCGATCCGGTCCAGTCGATACCGTCGTCGCGGGAGCAAATACCCGCAGGGCCGGCAGCGAAGACTGCAATTCCCTCTTCGGTCGCCAATTGCCCAACGGGATCGAGTGCTCCACCGAGATAGGCATAGGCGAGCGTCGCTCCATCGGCAGCAGCGGCTGACAGAGCAGCGGTCGCATTGGCGGCATTATCGAAGTCGAATGGGAAGTCACCGGTTGAGACGAACTCCATGTCGAGAGTCGGGTCGACCGACTGCATTCCGAAGCGGATCGCCTCGAAGGCCTCAATCTCGAAGTTGAGTTCGCAGCAACCAAGGAAGACCGACTTGGTGCTCCCCTGTTCAACAAGGATCTGGCCCATGGCAACACCGGCGGTGTAGTGCACCGCAGCACCCCAGTCGGTGGCCTGTGCAAGTCCGGGCAGTTCTTCAAAGCCTGCGCCGCAGTTGCAGTACCAGAAGATGTCGGGATACTGCTCAGTCAGGTCGGGTAACGGCTCGGCAATCTCCGAGGCGCCCACAAAGATGATGTCCACGCCCTGCTGAGCGAGGTCGGACATCTTCTGCGCCGCTTCTTCAGCGCCAATCATGTCGCTCACAATGGGAGCCGCAAAGCCATTCTCCGCTGAGAACGTCTCGGCAAAGTCAACAAGTGACTGGTAGTAGCCGTTGTCGTCACGGGGGCCCGCAGCTGCAACGCCGATGGTCAATGTTCCGTCACCATTAGCGTCGAAGGCGGCGACCAATTCATCCACCTCTGGCTCTGGTTCCTCGGCAGCCGGTTCTTCGGCGGCTGGTTCTTCGGCGGCTGGTTCCTCGGCAGCTGGTTCCTCGGCAGCTGGTTCCTCGGCAGCTGGTTCCTCCGCTGGTGCTGCGTCGTCGCTGCCGCAGGCGGCAACGACCAGGACGGCTGACAGCATTAGTGCCGCCATCTTGGTTGATCTTGCTCTGATCATCTTGGTTCCCCCGTGTTGATGTGGTGTTATAGAAGTACGGCGTCGTCAGGTGGCGGCAGCCGCTCGGTAGGACCACCCAGCGCGGTAGCGCTGAGCGAGCCATCGATTGAATTGAACGTGACTCTCCTCCTGCCAGGAGTAACGACCGCGAGGAGCAAAGCGAGAGTTGAGACCCACCTGCACCTTCGTCGTGGCGTCCTGGTCCTGGCGCACAAAGACCTGCACGCCAGCATCGGAGAGGATGACCTTCTCCTCGAAAAGTGGGTCCTCGAGGGCGGATGGATGGAAGATGTACCCGATCTCGACGTCGATGGTGTTCGCGGTCTTCGGTCGCACCAGGAAGAAGAAACATTGATCCGGAGCGGTCCCAAAGCACAGCGTCGGTGGGACCAAGGCGAACGTGGACCGTGATCTCTCCTCCTCGGTGAGATCAGGGAACACCGGCATGATCACTCGGTGGGTGGCGTTGAAGCCTCCGTCGACGTGGGTGTAGCCAGATGTTCGGAAGATCACATTTGAGGCGTCGTCCCATGGCTCCGGAAATGCAGACAGGTTCGATGGACAGAAGTCCTGGACATATTGGTGCAACCGGTTGGCGTGATATCCGTCATTGAAGTTCTCGAACATCACTTTCCAGTTCCAGGGCATGTCCTCCAATGTGAAGGTTCCCGGGCACACAGCATTCTCAAGGTCATAGTTGCCGAGGTACTTCGTGTACCGCTCCAACGTAGGCCCGAGAGGTGCGGCATTCTCATCGAGATTCACGAAGATAAAGCCCATCCAGAGTTCCACCCGGAGCGCTGGAAGCGCCCAGTCAGACTTGTCGAAATTTTCTGTTTTCTCCATTGCCGGAGCGCCCAACAGACGCCCGTCGAGGCCATAGATCCAGTGGTGGTATGGACACTTGAAGGTCGTGCTGTTGCCCTCGCCCTCACAGACCTGCATCGCCCGGTGTTGGCACACCGCAGACATCGCGCGGACCTCGGCTTCTTTGTCTCGAGCGACGATGATCGGTTCATTAGCGATGTTGACGGTGAACCAGTCACCCGGATTCGGAATGCGTTCTGCTCGTCCGACACACAGCCACTCACGGGCATAAATCGCGTCTCGCTCGAAGTCCAGTACCTCATCAGAGGTGTAGAGGGCCGGCGGCAGCGTTATGGCATCACCCACGTCCTTCAATGAGGCGTCGAGCGATGCGAACAGCGCGTCTGAGAGCACAGTCATAGGGAGGTCTTCTCCTTCAACAGGAATTTGCGTATTTTGCCCACACTCGTGCGCGGGAGTTCGTTCAGAAATGTGAACTGCGTGGGAACCTTCGGTTTGGACAGTCGTTCGGCACACCAGTTGGTGAGGTCCTGCACCGTCGGTGGTGCGGTCGGGTCGGATGCCACAACGAATGCAACAGGAACTTCATCGCGAACATCGTCGGGGGCTCCGATGACCGAGGCTTCGAGCACCGCCGGGTGTGCGGTGATGACAGCCTCTACCTCGACCGTCGAGACATTCTCGCCTGACACCTTCAGCACGTCGGACCGGCGACCGTCGAAATACCAGCGACCATCAGGGTCACGGCGAGCCCGGTCGCCAGTCAGGAACCAGCCGTCTCTGAAACTCGCATCTGTGGTTCTTTCGTCGTCGAGATAGCCGGCGAACAGGGTTTCACCGGGCACTCCGTTGACGACGATCTCGCCGATATCTCCATCGCTGACCGCTGCGCCATCGGGGCCATGGAGAGCAACGGTGCAGCCATCGGTGACAAAGCCCATCGAGTCAGATAACGGGTCATTGCCGGTATCGGTCAGGACCGCCGGAATCGTCTCGGTCATCCCGTAGAGCTGTCGTGGTGGACATCCGAACCAGTCAGTCAATGTCTCGTGCTGTTCAGGAGTGATGTTCTGGGCATACCAACAGTGG
>JBDQKN010000131.1:0-5776 GCA_040263235.1 Ilumatobacteraceae bacterium | reverse complement strand
TGCCGATGGCCAGTGGGCGAGTGCCAACGTTGTAGGGCAAGACGAGATCGTTGCGGCGATTGCTGAGGTATTCCCCGTCGAGGGCGTGCCAGCACGTGGTGCAGCGCCGGCTGATCGTTGGCGTTATCTCGACGGCGGCGGAACAGTCGGGGTGATCCCCTCGGTCACGAAGCCATTCTGCGGTGATTGCGATCGGGTTCGTCTGACTGCCGAGGGGCAGTTCCGTACCTGTCTCTTCGCCACAGAGGAATCTGATCTGCGCGATGCGCTTCGGTCGGGTGCCGACGATGATGCGCTTGCCAAGTGCATCGAAGCTGCTGTCGGGCGAAAGTGGGCTGGGCATCAGATCAATCAGGTCACGTTCACTCGTCCGGCACGGACGATGAGCCAGATCGGCGGTTGACCTCCGTCGGATACGATCGGCGTCATGAACGATCCGGTGTTCAGCCATCTCGATCCCCAAGGTCGGGCCCGGATGGTCGATGTGACCCCGAAGGCGCAGACACATCGACGTGCTGTGGCGAGGTGCACAGTGTCGATGACCAGAGAAACAGCAGCTGCGATCGTTGGGGGTCGGGTTCCAAAGGGTGACGTTCTAGCTGTCGCTCGTGTGGCGGGGATTCAGGCAGCAAAGCGAACCTCGGAGTTGATTCCGATGTGCCACCCGTTGATGATCGGGTCAGCGGCGATCTCATTTGATGTCGCCGAGGACCACGTCATTGTCGAGGCCGTGGTGGAGACGATCGAGCGGACCGGCGTCGAGATGGAGGCGCTGCATGCCTGCTCCGTGGCGGCGTTGACGATCTATGACATGTGCAAGTCTGCCGATCGGGCAATGGTCATCGGCGAGTTGGCCCTGTGGGAGAAGTCGGGCGGAAGATCGGGGACATACACCCGTGAGACATCTGGGTGAGTCGAAGCCAACTCACCCCGAGATGTTGCCGCTCTCGTCATAATCGTCGTAGAATCGTAATCATTGGGTTGAAGCCAACCCTCGAACGTCTGATGAACCATGGGTGAACTCGTCCTCCTAATCTTGGCCGCTGCTTGGGCAGCTGTGCTCCTTCCGCCGCTGATGCGCTCACGGTTTGAGAACCGACCGAACTCGTCGGTGACCGACTTTCATCGGCAACTGTCACGCCTCCAGGGTTCGGTGCCCCCTCGGACCTCGACGTCGATTCGAACAGCAGGCCGTCCACTGGCACCTTCGGCCAGGGTGGCACCACAGCGTCCGCAGTCGACGCAGCGCGAGCGCCGCGTGCACGGGCTCCCCGGTGACATAGGGGTAGGCCCAATGTCCTCGGCAGCGGTTCAGCGCCGTCGCCGCACAAGTGTTCTCATGGGGTTAGCGCTGACTAGCGCAAGCCTGTTGTTCTTAGCAGCGACAACAAAAGAAGCAGCCATGCTCTATTTGTTCTCGTTCTCATTCCTGGCGCTCTGCGGATACGTCTACCTCTTGGTCACGATCCGCCAGCGTGGCACGACATCGTTACAGCGCCCGGACGACTGGCTGCGTCGCTGAACTGAGGCGCCGATACACTCCCCGTGCGTCGGGGCTGTAGCTCAGTTGGTAGAGCGCGACAATCGCACTGTCGAGGCCAGGGGTTCGATTCCCCTCAGCTCCACTCCACCCCGGGAACAATTGGTCGGTCTTTCATCGTCTGAGTCTCCGAGACGGGAGTGCCGTTGGTCTCCGTGAATCACTGCAGGCTCCGGCAGCGGTCCTTTCCGTCACTGGTGACCGTGGAACGCCGGTACTGCCTCGTACCACAGCCCTTGTGCGTCGTCGCCTCAGCCGCCGGTGAAGTCGATGCAGTCGCGGATTTGGTCCATCAGATCCCACCCGTCCTCGGTGAGGTCTCCAGGCGGGATCTCGCCGAGGGCAAGGGTGGTGAGGTACTCGGCGTCTGGATCGTTCAATTGTTGAACAGTCCGGTCGATGCAGCTGCGGTCAACTACGTCGGTCACATTCAGACCGAGGCTTTCAGCCGTTTCCGTACTCGACTCGATCCAGTCGTTGTAGATGTCGTCGGCTACACGTGTTCGATTGATCGGGCTGACGGCGTCCGAGGTGTCTGGGGCGCTGCTACAGGAAGCGATGAGTGCCGTCGACGCGAGAACGATGAAAAGTGATGTGTGCCTCATGGGTCACTGGTTACCAGACTGGGAGGCAGTGCCGGGCTGAATTACCTCCCGATCACTGCGCCGACACGTGCTCTAGGGTCAGCGGCTCCGCTTAACCCATCATCATCAGCGACGATCGCTTGGGCATGGCCGAAGGTTGAATCCCAGGCGCCCAAGTTGGATACACGATGGCCTCGAGCGATGAGGCCAGGTTCCCAGGACCCCGGGGCATGACCCTCGATATCAACTGCCTGAGCCGTGAGGTCATCCCATGTGTCGAACCCCGTCTGAGGACCAGCAAGGGCCCACCGGGGCGCACCAACAGCGGCAGCGGGCGATTGCCCGTGCAAGAAGAGGCGGGCTGCGAGTTGAAGCAAGATCTGTGGTTGGGCGTCCCCTCCCATCGTGCCGAAAACCGATACCAACGACTCACTTTGTGTGGCAATGGCCGGAGACAGGGTGTGAGGCGGTCGACGGCCCGGCAGGAACTCCGCTGGGTGGCCAGAGCTGAGGGAGAAACCGAGCCCCCGGTTGTGGAGGTTGATCCCGGTTGACGGTTCAACCAGCCATGACCCAAAGCCTGAGGCATTCGATTGAATCAGCGACACCGCCATGCCATCTACCTCGGCGGTGCAGAGATACGTGGTGTCGCCTGCACCGCCTGGCAGTGTGAACCCACTCGCGTGCTCAGGATCGAGTTCATGCCGGCGCGCGTGAATCATCTGAAGGAGGGAAGCACCGTCGGCCCCGTCATAGAGCACCAGGGGCCGATCATGTCCCGCCAGTCTGGCTGACTCGATCAGGAGGTGCGCCCATCGTTCCGAGTCGGGATCGCCGAGATCGAGATCATCGGCGATCAGCGCACCGGCCAGAGTCAGGTATCCCTGAGAGTTCGGTGGGATGGTGTGGAGGTCGACACCGAATGCGTGAGCCGTAAGCGGCTTCACCCACTCAGACGATTTGTGAGCAAGATCAGCTTCTGAATAGAGGTCTGGGCCCAGAGCCCGTAGCCCCGTGCCGAACTCTCCGAGGTAGAAGGCCTCCCTGCCGCCGTCAGCGATGGCTCTCAACGACCGGGCCAACCCAGGCCTACGAACCGGTGCCCCGACCCGTGTCGCCTGGGCGGAGAGTTCGCCAAGATTCGTTCGGCCGGTTGCGTCCGTGCGTGATAGGGCAGCAACGAGCAGAGGACTGGCAGGAAACCCACGCTCTGCAAGATCGATCGCCGGCTCAACGACCTTCGCCAACGGCAACGAACCGAGCCGAGCGTGCAGTTCAACCCAGCCATCAACGCAACCGGGAACGGTGACCGATCTAATGTCATGTCTCAGGGGCATCGAGGAGTGACCCTCGGCTCGAAGAGCAGCGGAATCGGCTCCACTTCCTGAGCGCCCTGAGGCGTTGAGGGCAAGCACACCGTCAGCGGTGTGGACAAGAGCGAAGAGATCTCCGCCGAGTCCACACAGATGCGGTCCGGTTACTGCGATTGCCGCATTCGTTGCAATTGCGGCATCGACAGCATTGCCGCCCAGAGCGAAAACGTGGTCTCCCGCTCGAGCTGCAAGGTGGTCAGCGGCGGCCACCAGGTGGCGGGTGCCCCGAACCGAACTCTGAGGAAACGTATTCATGCCCCGTCACCGTAGACCGGCGGCTTCGACACTTGCCGACCCCAGACACACCGACTGGAATGAGTACGGTGCTGTCCATGGCACAGGGGGGGACCGGGCCGCTCAGCGGATTCAACGTGGTTGAACTTGCGGTGTGGATTGCGGGACCGGCTGCGGCCCTCGTCCTTGCCGATTGGGGAGCAGACGTCATCAAAGTCGAGCCGCTCGATGGCGACCCAAACCGGTCATTCAAGAACCTCTTTGGTGGCGCGCCCGAGACCAATCCGGTGTTCGAACTCGACAACCGGGGCAAGCGGGGAATCGCAGTCGACATCCGTGCTGCGGAGGGTTCGGCAATCATGGCCGACCTGATCGCGAACGCCGATGTGTTCGTCACCAACCTGCGACCGGCCGCCTTGCGGCGCGCTGGTCTTGATTCAGACACGCTCCTGGCCAGACATCCATCATTGGTCTACGGGCATATCACCGGGTATGGCCTCGATGGTCCTGACGCCGACCGGGCTGCCTACGATCTGGCAGCATTCTGGTCGCGGACCGGTATCGCCGATTCCCTTCGGACCCCTGATGGCCAGGTTCCCGTCCAGCGCGGCGGAATGGGTGACCACGCAACAGGGATGACGCTTGCTGGCGGAATCGCTGCGGCACTGCTCCATCGCGAGCGCACCGGTGAGGGCCAACTCGTGAGCACCTCGTTGCTACGGCAGGGGGTCTACATGTTGGGTTTCGACCTCAACATCGCCCTCGATTGGGGACGAGTGGCACCCAGGGTTGACCGAAGTGTCGCCTCCAATCCGATGGCGAACAATTACACCACGAGCGATGGGAGAGTGGTGTGGCTGGTTGGCATTGCAAGCGACCGGCACTTCCCGCCACTGGCTCGGGCCCTCGGGCATTCCGAGTGGATTGATGACGACCGGTTCTCAAGCGAACGCGCCCGATTCAAGAACCGCGAGGTGCTCATCTCGCTACTTGACACCGTGTTTGGCCGATTCGACCTAGCTGAGATCACCGAGCGCTTTGCTCATGAACCCGACGTGTTTTGGGCGCCGGTAAACACCATCGACGACGTCATCGCCGACCCACAACTCGCGCCATCCGGGGCCGTTGTCGAAGTGCCGGAACGCAATGGTCACACGACGAGGACGATGGTCGCTTCTCCCATTGACTTTGGTGGTACTCCGTGGGCGGCGCGGCGAGTCGCTCCCGACATTGGTGAGCACACCACCGAGGTGCTGACCCAACTCGGATACGGACCTGACCAGATCGCTGCACTGGTCGCTGCCGGGGTGATCGCCGAGAGCGAGGAGTGATCAGTCCGCCACGAGCGTGGCGAGAACACCCCGTTGCGACCGGGCGCACCGTGCGTTGACGATCTGACGCTCAAGGATCTGCCGGAGGGTGCTCTCAGCTTGCTCAATTGGATGCTCGACAAAGAAGGCCTGCACCGAGTGCACTTCCGCATCGCCGATGAGAAACTTCACCGAGTCGACCATCCGCACAATTGTGTTGGTCGGGAATCGTCGATTTGCTTCCTCCCAGTTGCGTGCGACGAATGACCAGGCTGCAGCCCCATGAGATGGGTTGGCAATACATGAACGAAGTAAGAACGGGGCGTTCTGCGTCTTCACCTCGTTGGACATGGCCAGTTCGCAGGTACGCAGAACCAGGTTCTCATCGTTGAACTCCGCAAGGGCATTGAGGTGCCTGAGTTGTTCCTGTGGGGTCGACGCACGCCGGTAGCCCTCAAGCAACTGTTCATACATGTCTGCATCGCCGGTGGCGGCAACGACGGTTGTTGCTGCTGCAAGCACTTCGGCATCGACCTCGCGACCGGCCTGTGAACCGTCGATCGCCTCGCGACAAGCATTGATCGACGCCTGGTCCATTCCAATCGTCCCCATCGTTCGTAACAGGAGGCCCCGAAGCGCTGCATCGAGTTCCGGCTCGCCCACCACCGGGTCGCCAAGTCGACCGAGGGCAGGGCCGATGAGCGATCGAGTGCGGGTGGAGAGCGCAGCGAGCGA
>JBDQKN010000130.1:0-5791 GCA_040263235.1 Ilumatobacteraceae bacterium | reverse complement strand
GAATCAAAGTCGTGCCCCAACGAACTCTGATGTTTGTCAATGCGCGCTTCGAGTTCGCTCACCTCGGCCGACCGGCGATCAGCTTCCTCAGATGCACTGATTCTCGACCGAAGGTCCGGGTCATCGGAAACAGGATGGATCTCCCTTCGCTGCGCGCTTCTCTCTCCCCGGTGACGGACGCCGGCTTGACGGAGTTTCGCCCGCTTCAGCCGTCGGCTCACTTCGGCACGAAAATCTCTTCGATGCGGGCTGTACTGACCGGGCAGCTCGACCTCGCCAACTACCACCGGCGGATCGTCGAAATCACGGGCGGCGAGTGTGCCAAGGCGCCCGGCTGCGGTGACCACACTTAACCGCAGACCCCCAGCACGGTTCGCTGTCGCAACAACCGCAACCGGGCCCCGGTACGGGCCCAACTGGGCGAACACCACCTGTCCGGGGCGCAGTAGTGCCAGCGCTTCGTCAACAGAATTCGTCTCAGGACGGTTTCCATGTGACAAGCGATATTCGTCGATGTCGCCGAAGGGGCTTTGGGAGCGCTCTCTTGCCTCATGCAGGCGCTCCCGTCGTCGGACAAGCTGAGTTTGCAGCCTGACAACCTCGCTATCTCGCTGGAACTGAGCAAAGGACATAGTCATCAACTCGCGCGACGACGCCCGATCATGTCGACGAATGAGGTTGGCCACCATGTTGTATGTCGGACGAAAGACCGACCTGAGGTCAAAACTCCGACTGGAAGCGAGGGCGGCAACCTGCTCGAAGCGTACGAATGGGCTCCAGAGCACCACGGCATGGCCCAATGTATCGATCCCCCGCCGACCGGCGCGGCCTGTCAACTGAGTGAATTCGGCTGGCGTCAGAGTGACATGGTGATCACCGTTGTATTTGGTGATGCGCTCAATAACCACCGTTCTGGCCGGCATGTTGACGCCAACCGCCAAGGTCTCAGTTGCGAAAACGACGGCGAGGAGGCCTTCGGCGAAACACCGTTCAACAACCTCCTTGAATGGTGGGACCAGCCCGGCATGATGTGGGGCCACACCCGCCAGCAACTGGGCCTCGAAGTCGACGACGCCGAGCGCCTCAAGGTCTGCGGGTGACATCGCTCCAAGATGCTCATCGAGCAGTTCTCGGATCCGGTCCCGGGCGTCGTCATCGATCAATGACATCCCAGCTGCGAGGCAGGTCGAGGCCGCCTCTGAACACTGGTTTCGACTGAAAATAAAGACGATCGCTGGAAGCATCGATCGGTCTCGCAACAGTTCAACCGTCTCCACGCGACCTGGGGTGGCCAGGCGGCGAGCCCCAGACGGACCCGCCCCTCGGCGTGCATGTCCTCGGCCCCGCCAACGAGCCGCAGCGCCTGCTTCATCAAGCCGGACGGCATCACGGTTGGGCGAACCATCGACAAACGTCGGAAGAAGCCTCAACTGGCCCTCGGTACGGTCGGCAACCAAGTGGTGATCCAGCAACTCAACTGGCCGGGTGTGTTCAACGATCACCCCAGTTGGTCCTCGAACGGTCTCCATCCAGTCGGCTAACTGCGCTGCATTTCCCACTGTTGCAGAGAGACAGACCAACCGGACATGGCTAGGGAGATGGATGATGACCTCCTCCCACACAGGCCCTCGATACGCATCTTGGAGGTAGTGCACCTCGTCGAGTACCACAACAGCGAGATCATCAAGAGCAGACGACCCTGCGTAAATCATGTTCCGCAATACCTCGGTGGTCATCACCACCACACTGGCGTCGCCCGAGATTGCAACATCCCCAGTAAGGAGACCAACGCTTCCCGGCCCGTGTATCGACGTCAGATCCCGGAACTTTTGGTTCGACAATGCCTTGAGCGGCGCCGTGTAGAACGCCCGCTTACCTGAAGCAACTGCCCGGGCGACGGCGTACTCCGCCACCACAGTCTTCCCGCTGCCGGTGGGCGCCGAAACAACCACGTGACATCCGGCATCGAACGCGTCAAATGCCTCAACCTGAAACCTGTCCGGTGCGAAGCCGAGTGCATCAACGAAGGCGCTCCGAACTTCCCTCCATTCCGCCTCAGCCACCTGCACCAGCCCGACGACGCCTAAGCGTAAGAAGATGCCCGACACCGATGGCCACGAAGAAGAGCAACACCATCGGAATTGAGAGCGACGCAAGTGAGTACGGGTCGCCAGATGGCGTGATGGCCGCAGCGAGGAAGACAACCCCGACCACGGCATAACGCCACACTCCGAGAAGTTGACGAGGGGTGATGATTCCGATCAGTTGCAGGAAGACCAGAAGCACCGGCACGGTGAACCCGATGCCAAACGCCACCACCATGACGGTGACGAGACGTATGTAGGAACTGACCCTGAACACCTGGTCAACCCCGTCTCCCGACCAATCGATGAGAAACTCAATCGCCTTCGAGAGTGTCGAGAATGCAATCGCTCCCCCGGCGACAAAGAGCACCACTGTCGACCCGACGAAGCCAACCGCATAACGACGTTCATTGCGCTTCAGAGCGGGAACCACGAACCGCCAGAGGTGCCACAGCAACACCGGCATCGCTAGGACTATCCCACCGTAGGTGGCGATCCTCATGCGAGTGGTGAAACCCTCAACAGGATCCATGGTGAACAAATTCACTTGGTCGAGAGTCGAATCATATGAGAGACCGCAAAAGCCTGGCTCCCGGCGCCGGCACAGTTCGAGGTATGGACCGGTAAGCCATCCAAGCACTTGGTTGTACGCAAGGAGCACTACCACCGCCCCGCATCCCACCGCCATGGTCGCCCAGATGATTCGACTCCGCAGTTCACGGAGATGATCGGTCAGGGTCATCGTCCCGTCGACGTTGCGCGAACGCCGCTTCGGGAACCTCACTGAAGGTCCTCTGCTCTCTCCTCAGGGACTACTTCAGCAGAGGACGTGTCTGAGTTCTGAATGCCAGACGTCAGATCGTCAAGGCCTGATGACATCGCCGTCGCCACGTCCTCGGTTTGGCGTCGGAGTTCGGCTACTGGTTCATCCACAGCTTGCCGGAACTCATCCGCGAACCCATTGCTCATGCGTCGCAACTCGGCATAAGCCTTCCCAATACGCCGCGCAGCATCGGGGAGTTTCTCGGGTCCGAGGACCACGAGGGCAAGCACGCCGATGATGATGAGTTCGCCACCTTGGAGATTGAACACTGGCTGCAGTCTACGAGTCGTGCAACCATGGGGCTGTGGAGCAGCAGCGACTCCCCTCACTCATCGATCCGCCGATCCTTTTCGCCCATCGTGGGGCGCGAGCTCACGCGCCAGAGAACACGATCGAGGCATTTGAATTGGCCATACGATTGGGGGCTACCGGCCTAGAGAGCGACGTCTGGGTAACCGCGGATGGCGTGCCGGTTCTCGACCATGACGGAACCATTCGGATTTCAAGGTTGCGCAGCCGACCGATATCTGAGATCGAGAGCACGTCGCTGCCAGACCACATCCCCACCCTCGAACACATGCTTAGAGCGTGTGTTCTCCCATCAAGAGTTCCTTTGTCGCTCGATCTCAAAGCCGAGACGGCATTTGCCCCAACCATCGATGCCATCAACCGGGTTGATCCATCGCTTGCCGATGTGGTCTGGATATGCCATCACGACGTGCGCGTCTTGGAAGTGCTCCGCGAAAATTGTGGGGCAGTTCGCCTCGTTGACTCAACCCGGCTTGATCGAATTTCCGAAGGCCCTGAGCGCCGCGCAGCCCGTCTGTCCGCTGCTGGAATCGAAGCGATCAACATGCACCGGCAGGACTGGAATGGAGGGCTCGTCACACTCGCTCATCGGTTTGGCCTGAAGGCATTCTCTTGGGATCTTCAACATGAACATCAGTTGAGACCGGCACTGCGCATGGGCATCGATGCTGTCTACAGCGACCACGTCGACCGAATGGTGGATGCCGCCCGACTGGAATCGATGCTCTGAATTGAACGGTTAGAGCCACTGCCAATCGGAACGAGGCCAGAAGACCACGAATGCCCGGCCAACTATGTCCTCGGTGGGAATCGGCCCGAGAGCGCGACTGTCCTGCGAACCGGCTCGGTTATCGCCCATCACGAAGACCGTAGAAGGCGGTATTTCGATTGGGCCGAAATCCCCACCGCAGTTACCCGGGGTCACCACCGTCGGATCGAGGTAGGGCTCCACCAGCAGCCGGCCGTCGATACGCACCTCACAACTGCGCATCTCAACCTCCTCACCTTCGAGCCCTATGACGCGTTTGATGAGATCCCTCTCGGTGGTGCCACGTATCTCATGAAGGACAACAACATCTCCGCGGTTTGGCTCATGCAACCGATACGACAGCTTGTTGACAAATACGCGGTCACCAGTGGTGAGCGTTGAAAACATCGAGGAACCCTCTACAACAAAATGTGCGAGGAGGAAGGCCCTGACCACAAGCGCAACCGTCAACGCAATGGCTACCACCAAAGCCCAGTCAAAGAGAGCACGCGCACCCCGACCGAGTGAAGATCCGGCCGATGACGAAACGGGCTCTGGCTGCACCTGTGCTGGTTCGTCAGGCGACAGCACGGGTTCAGCGTCAAGTTCCATGCAGCCCCCACCGTACCGGTCGCCGCACAGCCAACTTCGTCACAATTGTTCGATCAATCGATCGACTCGTTCGTCATGGGCCACGAATGGGTCTTTGCACAACACCGTTCGCTGGGCCTGATCGTTGACCTTCAGATGAACCCAGTCGGCGGTGTAGTCGCGCCGTCGCTCGTTCGCTCGTCTGATGAACGCCCCTCGCAATCGCGCCCTCGTCGTCTGAGGTGGTTCGTCCACTGCCCGATCGATCTCCTCATCGGTGCACATGCGGGCGACCAACCCCCGTTCCTGCATGCGGTAGAAAGGACTCCGAGATCGGGTTACATCGTGATACTGCAGCTCGAGTAGCTGCACCCGTGCATCCGCCAGGTCCACACCATGTCGTGCCCGGTACGCCTCCACCAACTGGTGCTTGATCACCCAGTCAACCTCGCGGTTCAAACTCATCGGATCCTGCTCCAACCGCGTGACGCAGTGCTCCCACATGGCCAACGCGGTGGATTCAACCGGATCAAATCCACGTCGATCGGCGTATGACAGAGCGCGGTCAAGAAACTCACGTTGCAAATCCAGCGCACTGAGCTCACGGCCACTTGCGAGCCTCACAGGCTGCCGACAGGTGAGGTCGTGGCTGATCTCGCGAATAGCGCGAATCGGATTTTCGAGAGTCATGTCCCGCATGGCGACCGCTGGGTCCTCGAGCATCCGGAGGATGCACGCAGTCGCCCCAACCTTGAGAAAGGTTGTGTACTCGCTCATATTCGAATCCCCGACGATGACATGTAACCGACGAAATCGCTCTGCATCTGCATGCGGCTCGTCACGCGTGTTGATGATCGGTCTGCTTCGCGTCGTCGCCGAACTCATTCCCTCCCAGATGTGATCAGCACGCTGCGAAATGACGAACCGGGGGCCCCGTGCGGTCTGGAGGACTTTCCCAGCACCGGCGTAAATCTGGCGACTGACAAGAAAGGGTATGAGAGTGGATGCGTACTCCGATGTGTCATCGCCGCGCCGGGTGAGATAGTTCTCGTGGCATCCATATGAGTTGCCAGCAGAATCGGTGTTGTTCCGGAACAGGTAGACGGTTCCCCGTATCGCTTCCTCAGCGAGCCGCTCCTCTGCCGAGGCAACAAGCGACTCCATGATTCGCTCCCCTGCCTTGTCATGGACGACCAGATCGTGAATCGAATCACACTCTGGCGTCGCATACTCGGG
>JBDQKN010000129.1:0-5816 GCA_040263235.1 Ilumatobacteraceae bacterium | reverse complement strand
GATATCGGCATTGTTGCGTCGAGCACGACTCCAGACCACGGGTTCCTCGGAGCGTCCAGAGGAAGTGATGGTGTTCGGAGCGGTTGAACTGCATCGCGAGAAGGGGATCGTCGTCAAACACGGCAGCGAGCTGTCGCTCACGAGAACCGAATATCGATTGCTCTGCGAGTTCGCAGATCACGCTGGAGCGGTGCTCAGCAGGGACCAGCTACTCGAACGTGTCTGGGGGTATGAGTACCTTGGAGACTCGAGGCTTGTCGACGCCCATGTCCGACGACTTCGTCTCAAGATCGAGGATGCCCCAGATGACCCTCGCTTGATCGTGACTGTGCGTGGTCTCGGATACCGGCTGATGGACTGACGGCCTTCGAGGTCTACTGCTCGCGTGCTGCTGGGTTCCACGATGGGAGACGTTTCTCGACGAACGCTGCCATCCCCTCTGCGGCATCTGGGCCTGAGAACATCCGTTCTGACAGTTCACGCATCTCGGTGAACGCAGTGGCTCGGTCGAGGGTGGGAACGCGGGCGAGCATGGCCTTGGTCTCGCGGACAGCGTGAGGGGCTCCGGCCAAAATGCCAGCGATGAGGTGATCGACCGTGGCGCTGACATCGTGGGTGACATGAGTGATCAGCCCCATGGCGAGTGCCTCGACTGCTGAGAATTTCTCGCCGGTGAGCATCGCAGCAGCCACTTTCCCGGCAGGAACTCGGCGCAGGATTGGAACGGAGATGATCGCTGGGGTTACTCCAATTCGAACTTCAGTCAGGGCGAAATCGATGGAGGAGTTGACAACGATGAGGTCGCACGCTGCCATGAGGCCGATTCCTCCCGCTCGAACAGCCCCTGACACGGCGGCGATCGTCGGCCGCTCTGTGTCCATCAGACGCTCGATGACGTTCACCATTGGACTGGAATCAGGCGGGCCTTGACGGCGCTCCTTGAGGTCGGCTCCAGCACAGAACGCCGGACCCTCGTGGCGCAGCACGATGGCTCGTGCGTCGACATGTTCTGCAGCGTCGAGTGCAGCACTCAGTTCAGCGAGAAGTTGGGCTGATAACGCATTCCGATTGTGTTGGGAATCGAGCGTGATGGTGCTCACACCTTGGCGGTGGACATGTCGGACAAGGACCTCGCTCATGGCTGAACGCTAATCCAGTAGAAGCGACCGGCTGGTGGTCAGCCGTCGGCGATCGACCGAAGTAGCCGAACAGCTTCCTCACGGTCACGAGTGCGACGCATTGGCGGTAGGGCAGAGATGATCTCCCAGCGATATCGAGCGGCGCCAAGCCGTCGATCCATAACAGCAACGACTCCTCGGTCAGTATCGGTTCGGATCAAGCGACCGCTTGCCTGTGCGAGCATCGTGGCAGCTCGTGGCAGGTCGATCTCAGAGAATGCGTTGGGACCAAGTAGATCTCGTCGTGCGGACAGCAAGGGGTCATCAGGGCGGGGGAAGGGGATTCGGTCGATGACGACGAGCGAGAGTGTTCGCCCGGGGACGTCAACTCCTTGGAACAGCCCGGCTGTAGCGAACAGACAGGTGTCCTCATCGGTCGCGAATGTGTGCAGGAGGGCAGGTTTGGGCATGTCGCGCTGAGTCAGGATCGGATACGGAACGTGATCGCGAACCGCTGCTGCTGCTTCATCCATCGCCGACCATGAAGTGAAGAGCGCCAGCGTTCTTCCTCCTGCGGCCATCATCAGCTCGATGAGCTCCTCGTGAACCGCAGCACGGAATCGAGGGTCATTCGGCGGCGGAAGGTGCATAGCGCAGTACAAGAGCGCCTGCTCCTCGTAGTCAAACGGACTGCCGACATCGACGAGTTCTGCCGTTTCAAGCCCAATGCGTTCCGCGAGATTTCTCGGAACCGTGGCACTGGTCAGGATTGCTGTTCGCTTCGCCCAGATTCCCTCGGCCAGCGTGGGGCCGACATCGAGGGGAGCAAGTTCGAGGCGGTGTGAATTGGGGGCGCCAGATACGAATACGACGTCCTCAGCCCCGGGGTTGAGAAATCGGTCTGTGCTGTCGATCATCCGGCCGAGGGCGACCTGGGCGCGAAGGCGTCGCTGCTTGGCATCTTCGTCATCAATCTTGAGGTTTCCGACCAGGTCGAGGGCCCGGCTGCCAACCGACCGAACGTCACTGAGAACCGTGCTCAGGTCATCGGGGAGGGGAGTGGGTACCTGTTCGCCGGGATAACGACCGAGCACCTCGCTGAGGTCGTCACCGAGGGCACTGAGGTCGCTGTCGAGGTCAGGGTCGACCACGATTCGTCGAACAACCGTGGCTACGCGATTGAGCCGGCCTGGGGTGAGCTCGACGCCGACGGTGTCGCTCATGACGTCCTCGATCACATGTGCTTCATCGAAGATGACCACCTCGTGATCGCACAGAATCGCTCCGTCAGCAGCAACATCGAGGCCATACAGGTGGGCGTTGACAACGATCACATCAGCGGTCTGCGCCCTGCCCCGCGCAGCCTCTGCGAAACAGGAGGTCCCCCGCGGGCATCTCGATGCGCCGGGGCATTCGTCTGATCCGACGGTGACAGCCGTGACGGTTCGGTCGCTCGGAGACCAATCGAGTTCGGTCAGGTCGCCGGTGACCGTCTCTCCGGCCCACGTGGCGAGTCGATCGACCTCAGCCCGACCCGACTCGTCCAATCCTTCGAGGGAGAGTTGAACTCGGTCTCCCGTCTTCGTGGCCCCGATCTCGTCGAGCCGTTGCATGCAGATGTAATTGCTTCGGCCCTTGAGCACGGCCCAGCTGAACGGCCGTCCAAGTGCCGGTTCAAGGTGCAGTTCGAGGAACGGAAGATCCTTGTGGGCGAGTTGGTCCTGAAGGGCTTTGGTGGCGGTGACGACGACCGTGGTGCGACCAGATTCGATGGCAGGGACTAGATAGGCGAGAGTTTTGCCAGTACCGGTCCCGGCCCGAACGACCAGTGGATCGCCGCGCCGGATGGCGAGGCCAACCCGTTCGGCCATCTCTCGCTGTCCCGTCCGTCGTTCTGCGCCAGGAATCGCTCCTGTGACCGCATCGAGGAGTTCGAGGACGTTCGACTCGGTCACCGGTCAGACACCAAGGCGATGGCGGCGTCGAGTTCGTCGGCGTTGAAATCTGGCCAGGGAGTCTCGGTGAAGTGAATTGCAGCCCCGGCGGCCTGCCAGAGCAGAAAGTTCGAAACTCGGATCTCACCGCTGGTGCGCACCATCACATCGACGGCAGGCATGGTCGGATCGTGGAGGTGAGACTCGATGGTTGCAGGTGTAATCCGCTGGCCTGCTGAGCGGGCGGCCCGGACAGCCCCCATGAGTTCAGCCCGACCTCCGTAATCGAAGGCAACGGTGAGGGTCATGCCGGTGTTGTGAGCGGTATCGGCGATTGCCTTCCTGATCGCTCGCTGAACGTACTTGGGCGTCTTGGCGTCTGGGCCATCGAAGGGGCGTCCGATCCATCGGATTCGGACGTTGTTCTCGTTCAACTCGGCAACGCGACCAAAGAGTCGTTCGTGAAGCCCGAGGATGTGACGAACCTCGGGGCGCGGTCTGACCCAATTCTCGGTCGAGAATCCAAAGACGGTCAGCCAGCCGATGTCACGGGCGACCGCAGAGCGCACCACCTCGGCGAGGTTCTCTTCACCTGCGGTATGGCCAGCGGTTCGTGGCAGGCCGCGAGCTTCAGCCCAGCGGCCGTTGCCATCCATGATGCAGGCAACGTGGAGCCGACCGGGAGGTGGTGAGGCTTTGGGGGAAGCTTGAGACACGCCCACGTGACGATAGTGGTTCCAATGATGCCCAATCGGGGCTCTCGACAGATGAGATGATTGGACCATGTCGGATGCCGAAAGCGCTGCAAGTGGAGAGTCCGACATCCGCCATGTGCTTGTCGTGGCCGGGGGACTTGACGAATGGTTCGAACTCGACCGGCCCCGTTGGGACGCTCGCGTGAACTCGCTCGGCACGGTTGCGGATCTTCATCGCATTGCCTGGGTGACGTTGCGCCCCTATTTCTCGGCCGGCGAACCTGTTGGCGACGGACCGCCGCTGCGCTCGGCGAGTGTCGGTTCGGCGACGGTACTGGTTGATCCAGTGGCCGATGGCCGCGAGCGTTTCGCCGCTTCCATGCGGCGGTTGGAGGGGGAGCCCATCAACGAGGCGACGGTGGCGGCGGTTCTATACGAGCCCGCAGATACCGAGCCGGATCTCGTGGTGGTACTCGGGCCATCCGATCGGCTCCCTCCCTCGTTGGTCTGGGAGCTGGCATACGCCGAACTTGTTTTTGTCGATGCGGGTTGGCTCGATCTCGATGGACGACACCTCACACAGGCGATCGATGAATTTGGTCGTCGGCGTCGACGGTTCGGTGGGCTTGACGCGTGAGCTCGAAGGTCGGACCAGGCGATCTCTATCGCGACCGTGCGGTCGTTCTGCGTACCTACAAATTGCGCGAGTCCGACAAGATCATCGTGGCGATGACCGAAGAGCATGGCAAGGTCCGCGCGGTTGCAAAGGGTGTTCGACGAACGACTTCAAAATTTGGGTCACGCCTTGAACCAATGAGCCATATCGAGGTACTCATCCGACGAGGTCGTGATCTAGACATCATCTCTCAGGCCGAATCTGTTGACCCGCTCACACCGCTGCTCTCAGGGCTTGATCGCGCTGCACAGGGGATTGCCGTGGTCGAGGCAGTTGATCAGCTTGCGATCGAACACGAGCCGGACCCCGTTCTGTATCGGATGCTCGTCGGAGTGCTGCGCACCATCGCGCAGTCACCTTCACCTCTCAACGTTGCGGCTTTCTTCTGGAAACTTCTGGCCGCTGCGGGTCTCGCTCCAATGCTCGAGGCCTGCGTCCGATGCGGGGAAGGTGGCGAACCTGAGACGTCGACGATGCTCGTCGCATTCGATGTCGACGAAGGCGGAGTGCTCTGCCGGTCGTGTCGCTCGGGAATTCCGGTCTCGGCCGAGGCGATTGTCATCATGCGGGACATCCTCGAAGGCCGGTTGAGGAGTGCTTTGGCGCGTGAGGCGTCGCCCGTGACCCACGAGGTCTCTGCGCTCGCGACTCGGGCGATGGAACATCATCTCGAACGTCGCTTACGTGCCGTGTCGGTCTTCGAACGTCATTGAGCCGTTCTGCTGGCATCTCCCTAACCTGTTGACCTATGGCCGCGACCGACCTCGAGCAGATTGTCAATCTCTGTAAGCGCCGTGGGTTCGTCTACCCATCGGCTGAGATCTACGGCGGGTTCCGGTCCACCTACGACTACGGCCCGCTCGGATCGCTGCTACTTCGGAATGTGAAGGATGCTTGGGTTCGGTCCATGGTCCAGCAGCGAGACGACGTCGTGCTGATCGACGCAGCGATCCTTGGTCCTCCCCAGGTCTGGCAAGCGTCTGGCCACCTCGAGAATTTCTCGGACCCACTGGTGGACTGCACTGAGTGCAAGACGAGGCATCGCCTCGACAAACTCGACGACCCGGAACTCTGCCCGAGTTGCGGTAAGCGGGGCACCTTCACCGAGGCGCGACAGTTCAACTTGATGTTCAAAACTCAGGCCGGCCCCGTCGCTGATGCAGGTGCCGATGCATACCTGCGCCCCGAGACCGCTCAGGGCATGTTCACCAACTTTGCAAATGTGCTCCAAACGAGCCGCAAGAAGCCGCCGTTCGGCATTGCTCAGGTCGGGAAGTCGTTCCGCAACGAGATCACTCCGCAGAATTGGATTTTCCGCACTCGCGAGTTCGAGCAGATGGAACTGGAGTTTTTCGTCCCGCCTGCCGACGGCCCACAGTGGTACGAGTACTGG
>JBDQKN010000128.1:0-5878 GCA_040263235.1 Ilumatobacteraceae bacterium | reverse complement strand
GCAGCTCGCAATCGTCCTTGATGATGTTGTGCAGTCAGCCCCCTCGGTGAACCAGCCGTCATTCACTACGGGCGTCGAAATTTCGGGTGCCTTCACCGAAGACGAAGTGCGCGATCTCGCCCGAGTGCTGAACCGAGGTTCGTTCCCAGTCGACGTAGAAGCACAGCGTGTGGAAACGGTCTCGGCCACTGCAGGCTCCGACAGCCTTCGGGCAGCGTTCATCGCCGGGGCGATCGGAGTTGCCTTGATGTTGCTGTACCTCGTGGCCTACTACCGGTCGATGGCTGTGGTGGTCGTGTCCGGATTGTCGGTGTGGGGCGCGCTGGTCTTTTCCTTGGCAGCCCTTGTCTCGAAGGCAACCAACTTCGCGCTTAGCCTCGCTGGAATCACCGGAATCATTGTGGCAATCGGCGTGACGGTCGACAGTTACCTCGTGCTCTTCGAGCGCTTGAAGGACGAGGTTGGTGGAGGTCGGCGACCCCGTAACGCCGCGCCTCGGAGCTTCAAAGCGACCTGGCGCACCATCGTGGCAGCCGATCTCGTTTCAGTTATGGCAGCCGGAATTCTGTTCTGGCTCAGCGTCGGTTCGGTGAAAGGTTTTGCTTTGTATCTCGGCTTGACAACGTTGTGTGACCTCGTGGTCTGCTGGTTCTTCACGCGTCCGGCCTCGATCCTCATGTCTCGACGCTCGGCGGTCGCCAGCGGAAAGATTCTTGGCCTGGAGGGAGCGAGATGAGCATGGATACGACCACCTCCACCACTCCTATCGGTCAAACCCGACGCGCTCGGCTGTATCGAGGACAGACTGCAGTCAATTTCCACGCGAGGCGTCGCTCCGGCGTCATCGTTTCCGGCGTTCTAATACTTGCGACCTTCCTCTCCCTTGGTGTTCGAGGCCTCGACCTCGGCATTGATTTCAGTGGCGGAACATCGTGGGACGTTCCGGCTGAGAACTTCAACGTCGCTGATGCCACTGCGGTTCTCGATGCTGCTGGAGTGAGCACCGAAGGGGCCAGAATCCAAACGAGGGAATCAGAATCAGGATCCTTCGTGAAGGTGCAGGTTGAGTCTTTGCCTGGCGCCGAGGTGGACGAACTTCGCTCCAGTTTTGCTGTAGCTGCCGGCGTCGCAGTTGATGATGTCAGTGTCAATCTGGTGAGTGCGTCATGGGGAAGTGACATCACCGCCAAGGCGATTCGTGCGCTCGTGATCTTCTTGATCGCAGTTTCGATTTTCATCTCGCTGAGATTCGAATGGAGAATGGCCGTTGCAGCGATCCTTGCAATGGTGCACGACGTGGTGATCAGTGTTGGTATCTATTCGATTGCTGGTTTCGTCGTGACGCCTGCCACTGTCATCGCCTTTTTAACCATTCTCGGTTATTCGCTTTACGACACGATTGTCGTATTTGATCGGATACGCGAGAACGAGACTCGGTTCGCCTCGCATCGCGTCACCTATGCAGACATCGTCAACGTTTCGATGAACCAGGTCATCATGAGATCGGTGAACACCTCCCTTTCGTCGGTCCTGCCGGTTGTGTCACTGCTCCTGATCGGAGCCGGCCTGCTCGGCGCTTCAACGCTGAGCGAATTCGCAGTTGCGTTGCTCATCGGCATGCTCACGGGCACCTACAGTTCGATCTTCGTTGCCGCCCCGTTGCTGTCGTTGTTGAAGATCCGAACGAACGAGTATCGGGACCGCAAGCGCGAATCGGCAACCGGGGACTCTCTCCGGAATATGGTGGTCGGAGGCAACCCCTCACGAGGCGGTAGCGATGGCACCGGGCCGCGAACCGATGCCGCATCGATCCTGAGCCATGAGCCAAGGCCTCGGCGTAAGCGTCGTCGCTGAACCCCGGTGCTGAGGGGGCAGTAGCCTGTGCCCATGTCAGCCTCGTGGGCCACTGATCACATCAGAGAAATCGAGGACTACCCAGTCCCTGGAGTCACCTTCAGAGATATCACTCCGTTGCTTGGTGATCGCGCTGCATTCGGGCGGGCGGTAGACGACTTGGTGAGCCGCTTTCACGACGTCGAGGTCGACCGGGTTGTCGGCATCGAGAGTCGCGGGTTCATCATCGCCGCACCAGTTGCGTATCGACTCCGGGCTGGATTTGTGCCAGTGAGAAAGGCTGGCAAACTGCCGTGGGCCGTTGCTCGGGAGGAGTACCAGCTCGAATATGGAACAGATCGGCTTGAGATCCACCGCGATGCAATCCGCCAGGACGAACGAATCCTGGTGGTCGATGATGTGCTAGCGACTGGCGGCACGGCGTCGGCAACCTGTTCCCTTGTCGAAGGTCTTGGTGGCTCTATCGTCGGACTCGGATTCATGATCGAACTTGATGACCTTGGTGGCAGAAGTCGTCTCGGTGGCCGCAGGACGGAGAGTCTCGTTAGGTACTGATATGGCAACCGTTGACCGAGTGCTGCCGTGGCGTCGAAATGTCGAACGCCCGACTCCCGGAGAGCTGGCTCCGGTGTTGGCGGTGTATCGAAAACACCATCCAAAGTCATCGGTTTCTATTATCTCGCGGGCTTATGGCGTCGCTGCGGAGGCACACAGCACTCAGACTCGATCAAGCGGTGAAAGCTACATCAATCATCCGTTGGCGGTTGCCCGAATCGTGGCCGAAATCGGCCTCGACGAGACGTCGGTTGCCGCAGCACTTCTCCACGACGCGGTGGAGGACACTGAACTCTCGATCGATGATCTGGTGGAACAGTTCGGTGAAGAGGTTGGTCGGATAGTCGACGGGGTTACGAAACTCGACCGCATCCAGTTCGACTCGCGAGAGGCGCAGCAGGCCGCGACGATGCGCAAGATGCTCGTTGCGATGGCGCGAGATCTACGAGTCCTCGTCATCAAATTGGCTGACAGGCTCCACAATATGCGAACCATCGCTGCGATGCCGGCCGAGAAGCAGCACCGAATTGCTCAGGAAACACTCGATATCTACGCGCCGTTGGCTCATCGATTGGGCATTCAGGAAATGCGTCAGCAGTTGGAGGATTTGTCCTTCGCCGCCCTCCACCCCAAGCGATATGCGGAACTCGATCATTTGGTCGCAACGCGGACTCCAGAACGCGAGGTGTATGTCGCTCAGGCCATCGCGGAGGTCCGTAGTCGGCTCGCCGAACTCGGCATTGAGGCCGAGGTGAGCGGGCGGGGGAAGCACCTCTGGAGCATCTACGAGAAAATGGTTGTCAAAGGCAGAGAGTTTGACGACATCTTCGACATCGTTGCGGTGCGAGTGATCGTTGGCTCAATCCGCGATTGTTATGCAGCGCTTGGAACTATCCATGGACGTTGGCACCCGGTGGTGGGTCGCTTCAAGGACTACATCGCGATGCCGAAGTTCAATCTGTACCAGAGCCTGCATACGACCGTCATCGGCCCCGGCGGCCGACCGGTAGAGGTGCAAATTCGGACAGCCGAGATGCACCAGCGCGCTGAGTGGGGAGTTGCTGCGCACTGGGCATACAAATCGGGTGATGAGCGAGCTGACATCGACTGGCTGAGCAGGCTTCTCGACTGGCAGGCTGATGTGAGCGATCCTGCGCAGTTCATGGAGACGCTGAAGTCAGACCTTGATCAAGATGAGGTCTTCGTCTTTACGCCGAAGGGTCGAGTTGTTTCCCTTCCCCTAGGTTCAACTCCCGTTGACTTTGCGTACGCCGTGCACACCGAGGTCGGTCATGCTTGTATCGGTGCGAAGGTGAACGGCCGGTTGGTTCCCCTTGATAGCTCCCTCGGTAGTGGGGATACCTGCGAAATTTTCACCTCTAAGGTTGAATCCGCCGGTCCATCACAGGATTGGCTCGGCTTCGTTACCTCCACGCGAGCGCGGAACAAGATTCGGCAATGGTTCTCCCGTGAGCGTCGTTTGGACATGATTGAGGCCGGTCGGGATGAACTACTCGATGAGCTGAGGCGAGAGCGCCTAGCAGCAAACCAAGTGCTGTCGTCAGATGAACTCGCGGCGATCGTCGTTGAGACAGGCCAGAGCGATCTCGATTCCTTATTCGCGTCCATCGGCGAAGGGCACCAGTCGGCCCGAGGTATAGCGCAGAGATTGGCTCGCCTGCTCGGCGCAGAACAGGAGTCGGAACAGGGTCCTGACGAAGTGCTTCGTCGTCGACTCCGCCGTGATTCAACCGCTGGTGTGCACGTTGAGGGGCTCGACGACATGCTCGTACGGCTGGCGAGCTGTTGTACGCCTCTCCCTGGTGACTCGATCGTCGGCTATGTGACTCGCGGCAGAGGAGTGAGCGTCCACCGCTCGGACTGCGCGAATGCACTTGCCCTCGCCGACGCTGAGGCGGGGCGACTTATCGATGCCGATTGGGATGAGGATGGTCCTGGCGAGGTCACGCGCGCGGGGGTCGAGGTGGTTGCCCTCGATCGGAGCAACCTGCTCCGAGACGTCGCCAACGCTCTCTCGGACCACCACGTGAACATCGTGTCGTGCGAGACACTCACGGGGAATGATCGTGTGGCAAAAATGCGGTTCGAGTTCGAATTGTCCAATTCGGCTCAGATACAGGCGGTCATACACCGAATCAAGGCGATCAACTCGGTCTATGACGCCTATCGAACGGTTCCCGGTGGTGACCGAGCCTGAGCGGTAGCCTCGCAGGGTGCCCCAGTTCACTACCAGCCCGGGGATGCGTGACATCCTGCCGCCGGAGTCGGCACGCTGGAGACGTCTCGTTGAGTGCTTTTCCGATGCCGTGACATCAGCAGGCTTCGGCCAGATCATCCCTCCTCTTCTGGAGGACATAGGTGTGTTCAGCCGCCTCGGTGAATCAACCGACGTTGTGACCAAGGAGATGTACGACTTCACCGATAAGGGTGGTCGTCATGTTGCCCTTCGGCCAGAGCAGACCGCAAGTGTGTGCCGGTCGTTTGTCGAGCACCGACCGACAGTGCCGTTCAAGGCCTGGTACGCCGGATCGAACTTCCGGTACGAGAAGCCTCAGCGGGGTCGCTTTCGGCAATTTGATCAGGTCGGCGTTGAGGTTCTTGGTAGCGACGACCCGCATATCGACGTCGAGGTCATTACTCTTGCGTGGGATTTCTTCGTCTCGCTCGGTCTGACTCGAGTGGAGCTGGTGGTTAATTCGCTCGGGGATCCCGAAGATCGGGACCGGTACACCCGGGCTGTCGAAACCCATCTGCGCGCCCATCTTGAGTCTCTGAGTGAGGAATCGCGAACAACGCTCGAGCGAAACCCGCTGAGGGTATTGGACTCGAAGAGAGCAGAGGATGCTTCGGTAATTGATGCAGCGCCATCGATTGTCGATTTCTGGTCGGATTCGGCGAGAAGTCATTTTGAGACCGTGTGTTCAGGGTTGGAGGCGCTCGGTGTTCCATTTGCGCTGGACCACCGACTGGTGCGCGGTCTTGACTATTACCGTCGCACCACCTTTGAATTCAGGGGAGGCACCTTGGAGTCTGCCCAAAATGCTCTCGGTGGAGGCGGTCGGTATGACGGTCTGGTTGAGGACCTAGGTGGTCCGCCCACGGCCGGTGTCGGTTTTGCTCTAGGTGTTGACCGCACCCTGATCGCTTGTGATGACGAAGGTGTTTTTCTGGCTCCTGACACAGCTCCTTCGGTGTTCGTGGTCGATACGGTCGACGGCCAATACGCCATGCGGATCACATCTGCGTTGCGGCGGGCTGGAATCTCGTCGGATCGTGCATTTGATCAGCGGAGCATGAAGGCTCAGATGAAGGCGGCGGACCGGAGCGGGGCCCGCTTCGCTCTCATCGTCGGAGGTAACGAGGTTGAGAGCGGCCTAGCGTTGCTTCGCCCGTTGCGCTCCGCCGGAGAGCAAGAGGGTGTTCCCATGGACAACATCGTCCAATCACT
>JBDQKN010000127.1:0-5950 GCA_040263235.1 Ilumatobacteraceae bacterium | reverse complement strand
GTTTGAGGTGGGCCGAAAGTTCGACGCGATCGCCTTAGCGGAGCCTGGTGTATTTGGTGGAGAAACAACGGGCTTGGACCCAGCGATCAGACTTGAGCGAGTCGTTCGGGCCCTGACACGGTCACGCCCAGATCATGTGTGGGTGAACGGCGTCGATGTGACACCGGGGTGACCCGTGTGGTTGATCCGCATCGTTTGACGGGGCGTGTTGCTGTCACGATCTGCCTATGCCGAAGTTGACCGACACCGAAATTGAGGAGTTGTTCGCAGAACCGGGACATCTGGCTCGGATCGCAACCGTCGACGACGACGGCATGCCGAGAGTGGTTCCACTCTGGTTCATCGAACGCGACGGTCAACTGCTCTTCACCCCTCGCACACCGGCGGTGATCTGGCGCAACCTACAACGTGACCCCCGTCTGGCGATGTCGATCGACGAGGAGGCACACCCGTGGCGAAAGGTCACCGTTCAAGGCGTCGCCACTGTGGTGCATCAACCTGGTAACGACGACGACTGGCGCGATCTCTATCGAGAGATAGCTCGTCGCTACGTGCCCGATGGCGCCGCCGATGACTATGTCGACGGTACTGACGACCAGCCGCGGGCACTGTGTGCTGTCGATCTGTCGGCCGACACCACACGGATGTCGTCGTGGCGGATGCCCCGTCGGGGGGAAGACATCCGCGGTGTCTGGCACCAGCGGTACTACGGAGCGGGCACCAAGTGGTCTGACGCGTGAGCATCAGCCTGGAGGTGGAGGTCCCTGCTGATTCGTGAACTCGCCGTTCAGGCACCGTGAGATGAAGGGGTACTCAGTGGTGAGCAGATACACGTAGGTGTCGCCGATTGTGGCGCCGTTGCACACGTCAAGGTCACCAGAGTCCGCCGACCACACCCAGTCCGATACGTAGGTGCCGTCTGGCATCGTGCCTTCCAGATCGCTGGCAGTCTGGTTGCGAAGACTTGGCTGACAGGTGGTCCCGGTTCGGGGGTCTGCCGAGAGCGCATATCCCGGGCGGTAGGCCCCAGATTTCGAGTAGTAGACGAGGTATCCGTCAGCGGCGAAACCCACATGGACGAGATCCTCAGTGGTGCCGTTGAATGCTTCGACCATCAACTCGGACACGCCGTGATAGTGGTACTCGCCGTTGGGTTGGACATGGGCGTTGTTGGTGTCGAAGCCCAGGTTGTACGTGTTCTGCAAGGCTTCGATGCGGTAGGTCTCGCCGGTGGCACAATCGGTACTCTCGGCGGTTTCTGGCTCGAACTTCACCCCGTTGATTGAGACACCGGGGACCATCGCCCAGGTTGCCGAACCAGTCCACGTCGGTTCGGTGGGGAACGACCACTGGCGATTCTGCGCCGAGATGGTGTTGGGGTTGTTCGCATTCGGGAAACTACCGGTCTCGTGGTTCGGGAGGGCATTGGCCGTGATCTGTCGAACTCCGTCGAGAACCGTGACGGAGACGTCGGTACCGAACTCGCTGTCGATGAGGTTGTAGTTGCTGAGGTAGTTCGAAGTAGGGAGGTCGGGGGAGTCGGGGGAGTCGGGTTCTGTGGTTTCGGTCTCCAGAGCAGCGTTGGTGGAGGCTTCTGTCACTTGGGCCTCGGTTGATGTGGTGTCGTTGCCTGCCGGAGTGGACCTCGTTTCGTTTGCATCGCCTACGGAGCAGGCAGTGGCGACAGCGATCAGCACGACGAGGGGAATACTGGTGGAGCGCATAGACCGAGTATTGCAGTCAACTGCAGGAGCGCCGGTGGGTGTTGCGATTCGTTCTACCTAACGTTCGTTAGGTACGGTACTGATCGTGGTAACAACCGCCTCTGAGACCAGTACTGCTGACACGCTTGCTGGACGCGCTCGCATTCTCGATGTCGCCGCCGCCTTGTTCGTCGAACAGGGCTACGACGCCACCTCACTTCGTCAGATCGCTGATGCCGTCGGGATGAAGGCAGGGTCGCTGTACTACCACTTCGACTCGAAGGATGACCTCCTCACGGCAGTGCTCGATATTGGAATGGACGTCATGCACACGGCCTTCGACGCCGCCGAGAATTCAACGGTTGGAGTTCCGGCGCCCGAACGCATCGAGGCTCACGTGCGCGCTCACCTTGCTGCCCTCTACGAATACGGCCCCTACACCGCAGCCCACGTGGTGACCCTTCGCACGGCACCGGAGGCAGTTCGCGGTCGGGTCGTGCCATCACGTGACGCATACGAATCACGGTGGGCGGCTCTCCTCGAGACCATGCAAACCGGTGGCGACCTCGACGAGGTGGTCGATACCCACATTGCTCGCCTCGCCCTCTTCGGCGCGATGAACTCCTCCGTGGAGTGGTTCGATCCGGATCGAGGTGGACTTGACGAGGTCGCTGGAACCATCGCTCACCAGTTCTGGAATGGAGTGTCCCGATGAGACCCATCGAGAGTCGAATCGATACGGGTTCAGCTCAGTATGCAACGAATGCTGAGTCCAACCGCTCGCTCGCGGAGACGTTGCGGGAATGCCAGCAGTATGTGATCGACGGCGGCCCCGGGCGAACCCGGTCGATCGAGCGTCACCTGGCTCGCAACAAGGTCATGGTGCGGGATCGCATCGACATGGTGATCGACGATGGCTCACCCTTCCTCGAACTCTCGATGCTCGCTGCATGGGGGCTGCACGACGATGAGGTGCCTGGGGCTGGGATCGTGACCGGCATCGGGCTGGTCGACGGGCGACCTCACATGTTCATCGCCAACGACGCCACGGTGAAGGGTGGCTCCCTCGTGCCGATGTCGATCAAGAAGCATGTTCGCGCCCAAGACATCGCCGCCGAGAACGGTCTCGGCGTGATCTACCTCGTCGATTCAGGTGGGGCCTTCTTGCCGCTCCAAGATGAAGTGTTTCCCGACAAAGATCACTTCGGCGGATCGTTCTACCGTCAGGCGAGGCTGTCAGCGAGTGGGCTTCCCCAACTCTCGGTTGTGCTTGGCGGCTGCACCGCCGGTGGCGCCTACGTGCCGGCGCTTTCCGATGAGGTGATCATGGTTGAGGGCACCGGACGGATCTTCCTCGGCGGACCTCCCATCGTGAAGGCGGCCCTCGGCGAGATCATTGATCCCGACGACCTCGGCGGAGCAGAAGTGCACACCCGGGTATCGGGTGTCAGCGACTACATGGCAGCAAACGAGGCTGAGGCCTACGGTCTGCTCAGAGAGATCTGTTCAACCACGAACCAGAGACGAATCGACGATCGTCAAGGGTGGCTTGACTATGTCGAGCCCGAACCTCCTGCCAAGGACCCTGCCGAGCTCTACGGCATCATCTCGGCAGACGATCGAATTCCATTCGATGCAACGGAGGTCATCGCGCGCATCGTCGATGGGTCGCGATTCTCTGAGTTCAAACCCGAATGGGGCGACACCATGGTGTGTGGCTTCGCCCGGATCTGGGGACATCTGGTTGGCATCGTCGCCAACAACGGCATCATCTTCTCTGAGGCCGCATTGAAGGCCACGCACTTCATCGAACTCTGTGAGCAGCGAAGAGTCCCGTTGTTATTCCTCCAGAACACCTCGGGATACATGGTCGGCTCCGATGCTGAACGTGGTGGCATAGCGAAGAACGGGGCAAAGATGGTCGCGGCAGTCGCCAACGCCACAGTGCCGAAGTACACCGTGCTCACCGGCGGTGCTTACGGGGCGGGCAACTACGGGATGTGCGGCCGCGGGTTCAACCCGAGATTCCTCTTCGCCTGGCCGAACTCGCGGATCGCCACCATGTCGGCTGAGACCGCACAGACCGTGCTCGTCGACATCCGTCGTGCTGGACTAAAAGGCGACGAGACCTCTGAGGCCGAACTCGACCGAATCGCCACCGAGGTGCGCGATCAATACGAGACCCAGAGCAACCCCTATTACGCCACTGCGCGAATCTGGGACGATGGGCTGATCGACCCCGTCGACACCCGTGACGCTCTCGGTCTCTGCCTCTCCCTTGCTGCCCGCCAGGACGCCCCCGCTGCGGGGCCCGGACTCGTCTATCGGATGTGATGTCATGAGGATCCTCATCGCCAACCGCGGCGAGATTGCCCGCCGAATCATCCGAACAGCTCGAGCACTCGGACACACCACCGTTGCCGTGTACGCGGACCCAGACGCCGACGCGCCATTCGTTGCAGAGGCCGACACCGCTGTGCGGATCGGGCCGGCCGACCTCGCATCGTCGTACCTCTCTGTCGACGCCATCATCGACGCTCTCTTCGCCACCGGTGCCGATGCCGTGCACCCCGGGTACGGCTTCCTCGCCGAGAACGCCGGGTTCGCCCGAGCGGTCATCGCCGCTGGTGCAACCTGGATCGGGCCCCATCCGGATGCCATTGCCGAGATGGGTTCAAAGATTCGGGCCCGTCGTCTCGCTGAAGCGGCGGGGGTGCCGGTGATCCCCGGTTTCGACGACAGCCAAGACCCCGCCGATCTAGCCGCTGCCGCCGAGCGCATCGGATTTCCGGTCCTGATCAAAGCGGCAGCTGGCGGCGGTGGGAAAGGCATCCGTATCGTCCACGATCCGAGCGGATTCGATGCAGGGCTCGCCGAGGCAACCGCTGAAGGCGAGCGTTCGTTTGGTGATCGAGCGGTGATCGTCGAGCGGTATATCCAACGGCCTCGTCACGTCGAAGTCCAGGTGGTCGGCGACAAGCACGGGTCGGTCGTTCATCTCGGCACCCGGGAGTGTTCGGTTCAGCGTCGCTACCAGAAAGTGCTCGAAGAGGCCCCCGCACCGAACCTTCCGGATGAGACTCGCACTGGTCTGCAAGAGACCGCTGTTCGTCTCGCGCAGTCGATCGGCTATGACTCGGCGGGCACCGTGGAATATGTCGTCGACGACGAATCAGGCGACTTCTTCTTCCTTGAGATGAATACCCGGCTGCAAGTTGAGCATCCAGTTACCGAGGCCACCACCGGACTCGACCTGGTCGCCCTGATGTGCCAGGTCGCCGAGGGCAACCCACTGCCGATCGCCCAAGGAGACCTGACCGTCACGGGGCATGCGATGGAAGCGCGGATCAATGCCGAGGACCCATGGGATGGCTTCGCTCCACGAATCGGCACCGTCACTCATCTCTCTGTTCCATCAGGGGTTCGCTGGGACGCAGCCGTTGAGGTCGGTGGGGAGATCACACCCCACTACGACTCGATGATCGCAAAGCTCATCGTCCACGGTGGTGATCGGGCAGCGGCCCTGCGTCAACTGGCTACCGCGCTCGACGGATTGATCGTTGGCGGCCTTGTTACCAACACCGGTTTGCAGCGGTGGCTCTGCGATCAGGAACCGATCATCAACGGTCGTGTCACCACCCGATTCCTCGATGACACACCATTGCCCGCTCCAGCTGATGCGCCGGTTGATGCCGCGGCGTCGGCTTGGCGAACCGTCGACCGTTCAATGCGCTCCACCTCGGCGTGGACAGGACTCACCGACCGACGGGTCACTCCGCATCGTCCGGTTCAACCTGTGGCATTGCGCGACCTCGACGGCGTGCTTCACGAAGTCATGCCGGCCAGCGACGATGAGTTGTCGGCCAGCGCTCCATTGGCCTCGGTTGACCGGGGTTCTGGAAGCGTCGCCGTGAACGTTGGCGGTGTCACCCACACCTTTGAGGTCGTGCCGCGCAGCACCCGGTGGGCGCCCGACAGCACCGGCGGTCACGGTCACGCATCAGCGATCACTGCCCCGTTCCCTGCTGTTGTCACCTCGGTAGAGGTTGCTTCGGGCGACAGCGTCGAGGGTGGAGCCACTGTCGTGGTCATCGAGGCCATGAAGATGCTCCACACACTCACGGCTGCCGGCCCGGGCACCGTCGATGAGGTCCGTGTCAGCCCGGGCGATCAGGTAGCCACCTCCCAGATTCTCGTCACCTTCACCACAGAGGACAGCCAATGACCAACCGCAATATCTATATGAC
>JBDQKN010000126.1:0-6128 GCA_040263235.1 Ilumatobacteraceae bacterium | reverse complement strand
TCGATGTTGAGGCCTGTCGACGTCGGGGCGTCATCGTGACGAACACCCCGGGTGTGCTCACCGATGCCACCGCCGACTTGGCGATGGCCCTGATACTGATGGCGACTCGCCGGCTCGGGGAAGGCGAACGACTGATCCGCTCTGGTGAACCGTGGCAGTGGGGCATGTTCATGATGCTTGGTCAGGGACTGCAGGGACGACGGCTCGGCATCATTGGAATGGGCGGGATCGGGGTGGCCTTAGCTCGCCGGGCTCGTGCGTTCGGGCTGTCGGTTGCGTACCACAATCGGTCCGCTGTGTCCTCAGAGGTAGAAGCAGAGTTGAACGCAGAACGACTTGACCTTGAGACGTTGCTCACGACTTGCGACATTGTGTCGATCAACTGTCCGTACACCTCCGATACTCATCACCTCATCGACGCTGCTGCACTCGCTCGCATGCGGAGTGATGCGGTTCTGGTGAATACCGCGCGAGGTCCCATCATCGATGAAGCAGCGCTTGCCGATGCACTGGCCTCCGGGGGTATCTCAGCTGCTGCACTTGACGTCTACGAGAACGAGCCTCAAGTGCATCCGGGTTTGGTCGGCCTTGACAACGTGGTACTTGTGCCACACCTCGGATCAGCGACCATCGAGACGCGGACTGCAATGGCGACCCTCGCTGCAGACAATGTGGTGGCGGTGCTCGCTGGCGGTGAAGCAATCACCCCGGTGTCATGAACCGGGTACGGTTCGCGTATGCCGATTGAAGGTAACTATCGCCCGAGCACGAGCGGATGGGTGGCCGATCAGGTCGCTGAATACGAGGCGTCAGGTGGGACCAGAGCGAACACACTTCGCGAGACGGGCATCCCGGTGATCATCGTGACGATGCGCGGCGCTCATTCCGGGGCGGTACGCAAAATCGCATTGATGCGAGTCGAGCACGAGGGGGCATATGCGCTGGTCGCCTCTAAGGGCGGCGCACCAACTGATCCGGCGTGGTGCGCCAACCTTCGGGCTGATCCGAACGTGATGGTTCAAGATGGACCCGAGCCAGGTGATTACATCGTGCGAGAAATCACTGGCGAGGAACGCGAATTGTGGTGGCGTCGCTCTGTTGAAGTTTTCGCCCCCTACGCCGAGTATGAGGTTCGCGCAGCCGAGGCCAACCGAATCATCCCGGTATATATCGCTGAACCATCGAGTTGATCAGGAGATCAACTCGAGTGCTGCGTTGAACGTGGCGCTGGGACGCATGGCAGCCGAAGCCTTCTCGACATCTGGCTGGTAGTAGCCGCCGACATCGATCGATGATCCTTGAACGGCCGCCAACTCGGCAACGATCGTTGCCTCAGCGCCCGTCAGTGCTGCGGCGAGTGGCGCGAAGCGTCCTGCAATCTCGGGGTTCTCCGTCTGAGCAGCCAATTCCTGTGCCCAGTACATCGCGAGGTAGAAGTGGCTGCCACGGTTGTCGAGGCCGCCCACGCGACGGGCGGGGCTGCGGTCGTTCTCAAGTACAGATCCGGTGGCGGTGTCGAGCGTCTCGGCAAGCAGTCCAGGCCGTCGATCCCCAGTGACCACGGAAAGGTGTTCGAAGGACACTGCAAGTGCGAGGAACTCCCCGAGTGAGTCCCAGCGAAGGTAGTTCTCGTTTTCGAACTGCTGAACGTGCTTGGGGGCCGAACCGCCCGCTCCAGTCTCGAAGAGTCCACCACCGTTCATTAGGGGGACGATCGAGAGCATCTTGGCGCTCGTTCCGAGTTCGAGAATCGGGAAGAGGTCGGTGAGATAGTCGCGGAGGACGTTGCCGGTCACCGAGATTGTGTCGAGTCCGCGGCGGATTCGCTCGATCGAGAACGTGGTCGCCTCGACCGGTGACATGATCTCGATCTGGAGCCCGGAGGTGTCGTGGTCCTGTAGGTATGTCTGGACCTTTGCGATGAGTTCGCGGTCGTGGGCTCGTGCCGAATCGAGCCAGAACACCGCAGGAGCGCCGGTGGCGCGGGCCCTGCTCACGGCCAATCGAACCCAGTCGCGGATTGGGGCATCTTTGACTGTGCACATCCGCCAGATGTCCCCAGCCGAGACCTGATGGCTCAGGAGTGTTGAACCTGACTGGTCTACGACGCGCACAACTCCAGCCGATGCGACCTCGAAGGTCTTGTCGTGTGAGCCGTACTCCTCGGCCTTCTGAGCCATCAGTCCGACATTCGGCACCGATCCCATGGTCGAGGGGTCGTAGGCACCGTTAGCGCGACAGTCGTCGATCACGGCCTGATACACGCCGGCATAGCTCGAGTCGGGGATAACCGCCTTGGTGTCCTGTGTCTCGCCGTCGGCATTCCACATCTGGCCTGAGGTTCGGATCATCGCGGGCATCGATGCATCGACGATCACATCGCTTGGAACATGGAGATTGGTGATGCCGCGATCGGAGTCCACCATCGCGAGAGCAGGGCCAGCAGCCAATTCCTCGGCGATGGCGGCCTCGATTGCCATCTTCCTATCCACCGGGAGGGACCCCACCGCTGCGAGCACCGATCCGAGTCCGTTGTCAGGGTCGGCACCCGCTGCGAGAAGCTCCGCTCCGAACTGGTCAAAGACATCAGGGATGAACGCCCTGACCGCGTGTCCGAAGATGATCGGATCGGAGACCTTCATCATGGTGGCTTTCATGTGCAACGAGAACAAGATGCCGGACGCCTTGGCGTCGGCTATTTGAGCCTCGAGGAAGGTGCGCAGGGCACCGACATCCATGAACGTTGCATCGACGACCTCACCAGCGAGAACCGGCACTTCAGCCTTGAGCGTCGAGACGGTCCCATCGGCGGCCACATGCTCGATGCGGAGCTTGTCGTCGGCTGGCATCGTCACCGACTGCTCGTTCGACCGAAAGTCTCCGGCTCCCATCGTGGCAACGTGGGTCGCCGACTCGGTCGACCAACTTCCCATCGAGTGTGGATGGGAGCGGGCGTACTCCTTGACGGCGCGGGGAGCCCGACGGTCTGAGTTGCCCTCTCTGAGGACGGGGTTGACCGCTGAACCTTTGACACGGTCGTATCGCGCTCGGATCTCTCGCTCGTCATCGCTTGCGGGATCGTCTGGATGGTCAGGCAGGTCGTAGCCCTTGGCCTGCAACTCGGCGATCGCTGCCTTCAATTGGGGGAGCGACGCTGAGATATTCGGCAGTTTGATGATGTTCGCGTCTGAGCGCAGCGTCATCTCCCCGAGGAGCGCAAGGAAGTCGGGGATTTGCTGCTCGGGTCGGAGTCGCTCTGGGAACGAGGAGATGATGCGGCCTGCAAGTGAGATATCGGGTGAGGTGACGTTGATTCCGGCTGCCGCGGCGAAGGCCCGTACGATCGGCAGGAGCGAGAAGGTGGCCAATGCTGGCGCCTCATCGGTGTACGTGTACTGGATGGTGGGGGTCGTCTCAGTCATGGTCCCTCAGGTCAGTCGGCCGGATCGTCCGGCGTACTCGGATCGGGCACCGAGGTTATCGGAGCCGTCGGTGGCGGGGTGGGGGTGGGAGATCGCTGCGACAGGACGATGACGGCCAGCCCTGCAATCACCACCAACATTGCTCCCAATTGGGCGATGGTGAGCCGCTCGTCAAGTGCAATCCACGCGGTCAGCGAGGACACGATAGGAATGAGGAGTGTGAGCGTCGAACCGAGCCACAACGGAATCCGCTGAAGTGCCCAGTTCATCATTGAATGCCCAAGCACTCCTCCAACCACGACGAGTAGGAGGAGGACCAGCCATTGCCCTGGGCGGGGAAGTGACATGTCCTGGCCAAAGGCGAAGCCGATCGGAAGCGCGACCGCTGCAGTCCAGAAGCCGGTTCCAAGGGTGTACTCGGTCGGGGTGAGCACTCCAGCGGAACGTTTGGACATCACGAGATAGCCGGTCCAGGCAAAGAGAGCTCCGAGTGCAGCGAGGTCGCCGGCCCCGTTCCACTCCGGGCTTCCCGATGATTGGGTGACCACCACGACGACCCCAGCGATTGCGGTTGCCGCAGCCACAATCTCGCGCCGGCGGACACGCTCGCCGAAGAATCGAGATGCGATCCAGAGAACGATGATTGGTTGGAGGGCGCCGATCGTCGTGGCGTTCACGACGGTGGTGGTCTTGACGGCGGTGAAGAACAGCACCACGTCGAGCCCGAGTGAAATTCCGCCAGCGGCCGAATGACGCAGAACAGCGATCCCCGGCATGTTCCCTCTGATCCGAAGCACGATCAGGATGCTCAGGGTGTAGAGAGTGAAGCGATAGAAGGAGATCGCAACCGGATCGAGATCAAGGGCCTTCACGATGACGCCTGAGGTGCCCCACGCAGCAACAGCAATCGCTGCAGCTCCGAGACCAGCGACCCCAGTGTCAGCAGATGTTGATGCCACTGGGCGAAGGTCAGTCACGTTTGCACCCTATGGGAACAGGTCGTTGGCGAGACCATCGATCTCAAACGAGGGTTGAGAATGCGCTCCGAATCGCTTCTAGAAGTTCGTCGTAGTCGTCGAGAGCGACGATGTCGGGGAAGTCGATGCGAACCCGTTCAGGAGACCTGAACAGAAAGCCGCGGTGTGCAGACAGGAGCATCGATGTGTCGTTATAGGAGTCGCCGGCGGCTACAACCGTGAACTCGAGGGCGCGAAGCGCTTCCACAGCGCGCCGCTTCTGGTCGGGAAGTCGAAGTCGGTAGTCGACGATTCGATCATCCTCGATCAGTAATTGATGGCACCAGATCGTTGGTCGGCCAAGTTGTGCGATGAGTGGGTCGGCGAACTGTTCGAAGGTGTCACTGAGGATGATGACTTGGGTCTCGGCCCGCAACTCATCGAGGAAGTCCCGAGCCCCCGGAAGAGGTTCAAGTTCGGAAATGACCTCAGCGACCATCGACATCGTGAGATCGTGGTCCGCCAAGATGTCGAGCCGTTGCCGCATCAGGACGTCGTAGTCGGGTTCATCCCGAGTGGTTCGCCGCAGTTCCTCGATGCCGGTTTGCTCGGCCACGGCGATCCAGATTTCGGGGATCAGCACGCCCTCAAGGTCAAGGGTCACGATCCGTTGACGGTGCTCGCTCATGGCGTCAACCTAGTGCTGGCCGCAGCGCCTCACCCGATGTGCCGGTTGGGCCGATCGCCCTGACCCGGCCGAGAATCGGTGTTCTGCGTGCCAGCACTGTTGAACCAATTGGTGCGGCTGCTCGAGCATCCACCAACAGAGGCCGAATCACCGATCGGGACCCGTCGTCGATGGCTATTTCAACGACGGCGGTTCCGTCGTGGCCTGCCCCGGAAAGGGTGGTGCGAATCCATCCGGAGAAACCATGATCTGACGGGAGGCGCACATCGACGACTACGCCCTTCACCTCCTGGGTGATGATCAGATCGACCAGACCGATAACGACAGCGACGAGTCCAAGGACAATCGGAGCGATGGCCAGTGCAGCGACAGTGTCGAAGTGTCGGTCGAGGGGGCCGAATGCGTCTGGCACTGCAGATTCGAGATCCCGAATCCACTGAGCGTCCCTGGTCGTCGACAGCACACGTCGTACCAACAACCCAGCGATCACCGATCCGAGGCCACCGACGACCACCCGAGCTGGACGGGCCCCGTCCGCGGGCATCCAGCGCGCTGCCAGGCGCACCACTCGCGGCGTACCACTTGCCGGGGTCCAGAGTCGAGTGCGGTTTCCCTGTTCGAATATCGGTAGTTGTCGTACTGCTCTCGTGCCCAGTCCGCCGGCGACGCCGAGCGACATCTCGGCGTGGCCATCGGCATCAGCAGTCGGAGGAATTCGTCTGGCCAGGTCCTCGACTCGATGGGCCGCACGCATGGCCACAGAGCGACCGAGAGGGGTCAGCAGGTCGCTGCGCTCGAAGTGTGAGATGAGGGCAGCTGTGGCGAGTCTGGCTCCGAGGAGCGCACAAAGGATCCACCAGGGATCGATGCGGCTGACATCTCGAGCAAGGAGTGAAACCACCGTGTGGATCAACCCCGCTGCTGTCCCAAGCGCTCCGATGAGCGCGATTGCCGGAAATAGCCGGCTCGGCAGTCGCCGCTCGGTCAGGCCTTCCGCAAGTGCATCATCGGCAACTGCCGAACGGAACCGAGCCCACCACCATCGTCCGGGGGGGTTGGCGG
>JBDQKN010000125.1:0-6137 GCA_040263235.1 Ilumatobacteraceae bacterium | reverse complement strand
TGCTGCGCCCGGGACGGCAGCCACAACGGGTTTGTTGAGGCGTCGGAGGGCGAGGCTTACCGAGGCTTGGATATATCGGAGGTGGTCAAGGGACTGTTCGTGGGTGGTTGGCGTTCCACCTGATTGGTGGCTGGCGCGAAAGCCCTTGACATCGCCGCCAGCACAGAAGGCACCACCTTCGCCGGTGACCATCAGCACACGAATGTCGGGGTTGTCACGAACCTGGGGGAGCGCTGATGCGAAGCCCCGGTACATCTCTTCGCTCAGCGCGTTCCGGCTCTCTGGGCGATTGAACGAGAGCACCGCCACGCGGCCGTCAATGCGGCCGAGGAGATGGTCGGTGCCGGTATTCAGCTCGGTCATGGTTCCTCCGTTCCCCCGAATGGGTTCTGCCACTGTGCCACCTCGTGAGAGGCGGGGCGAAGTTGGGTCAACGAACGTTGACTCGACGTCGGTGGTGGCCGGTGGCTCCATCGGGAGCGACGGCTGCGACCTGGTCGGTTTGCACCTCGCCATCTGAGCCAATGGCGCGCACGGCGATCGTGTGAGTGCCCGGGGTTGCCGCCCACAGATAACGCCATTGGACCCACGTGTCATCGCTTGACACCCGGCCCAGTTCGCAGGTGAGCCAAGCGCTCTCGTTGATCGAGACCTCAACGGCTGCGATGCCGGTCGATGGAGCCCACGCAACGCCGGCGATAGGAGTGGTCCCGGAGGTGATGTCGCCTTGACCTGGCACATCGATCCGCGATGCGATCTTGACTGGCGCTTCTTTGGCCCAACCCCTCGGAATCCAGTAGCCGTCGGTTGCCTCCATGGTGGTGAGTTCGATGCGGTTGAGCCATTTTGTGGCTGACACATATCCGTAGAGACCGGAGACGATGAGGCGAGCAGGGAACCCGTGCCGCTCGGGGAGGGGTTGTCCGTTCATCGCGTAGGCAACAAGGCTTGTTCGTCCGTCTAGGGCGACAGCTGTCGGCATTCCCGCCGTAAAGCCATCTGTCGAATGACTCACGATCTGGCTTGCGGCAGGGTCGACGCCGCATCGTTCGAGAAGCCGGTCGAGGGGCACGCCTTGCCACACGGCAGTTCCAACCAAGTCGCCGCCGATCTGGTTCGACACACACGCAATCGTCACGGGAATCGAAATCGAGTCCTCGTTGAGAAGGTCGCCGTAGGTGATCGTCAGCGACTGTTCGACCATGCCATCAATACGGAGGGCCCAGGTACCTGGATCGATTCTCGGGACTCGTAAGGCGGTGTCGATTCGGTAGAAGTCGTCGATCGGGGTGATGTACTCGCTGACTCCGGCGACAGAGATTCCTGTGTCCAGTGGCACGACGACCGACTCGGTGGGCAACGGAAGGTTGAGCACACGGGCCAGTGAGGGTGCTCGTTGATGGAGTGCCCGTCCAACCACTACAAGGGCTGCTGAGCCGGCAAGTGTTCCGCTGGCAAGTGTGAGGAATTGTCGGCGGTTGCCAGAGCCAGTTCCAGGAACCGCAACCTCGGGCGGAGCCGGTGAGTAGCGGTCGAATGCCGTCAACACCGCAACACCGATGGCTACAGCGGTTGCCGCTGAGACCAGTCCGATCACTGTTGACGACTCAGGCCGACTGGAGTGAGCTGCAAACCCGATGGCCCCGGCCGCTACCCACACCGTTCTGGTGACGGCCGGTCGTGTGAGGGCGCTGACGGCACCGATCCCAACGGCAACGATCCAGACTCCAATGATCAAGGCAGTTTTGTTGTGAGTGCCGAAGATCGTTACGGCGATGTCTTTCAGCGTCGCGGCGTATCGGTCGATGAAACCCGATCCGACTGCATCGATCAGGGTGGGACCATTCGAGTCGAGGGATGAAACGAACTGACCACTTGCCAGCGACGCGATCGCAGCAGCGGACCCGGCTACGAGACGACGAGAGCGGGAGTGGTCAGAGTGGTTCGACATCGCCTTGGGCCGCGACCCCTGCTCCGAGAGTAATGGTCGTGTGGTATTCGATCGATGCAGCGTTGAGGAGCGGGTTGGTGTGGTTGAGGTGGACGAATCGCACGCGATTGATGAGATCTGGTCGAGTTGCTGACAGGCGGTCGAGCGTTGCGCGGGCACGTGGGTGAGGGATCAATGACATGTCGCGATCGAGTTCGTCATCATCCCAGAATGTCGCGTCGAGCCAAGCAACATCCACCGACTCAAGTACGGACTCAAGGCGCACTCCACTGGTGTCCCAGGCCTCCCAAGAGTCGATATCTGGAAGCCAGAGCACCGATCGGTTGGGTCCGGTGATTCGGTACGCCACGGTGTCGGATATCTCGTCTCGGTGCGGCACGGCGAGTGCGGTGACGGTGAGGTCGTCCGCTAAACAAATCTGATCGTCAGGGTGCACGGTCACGTGGCCATGTTCGACGAGTCGCCGCCACGGATCGTGCTCGGTGATCAGCGCACGGAGTCGTTCTCCGCACCACACAGGAACATGGTCGGTTGCCATGGCTTCACGTCCGAGGTGAATGAGGCCCGTGTAGTGGCCGATGTGGGCGTGTGTGAGCAGCACCCCATCGAGCACCCGGTCGGGGCTCGCTCCGGCGATTGCCTCGAGCGCACGGAGTTGCGCTGGAAGGGCTGGAGTTGCGTCGATGATCCAGCGTGTTCCCGATCGCGGGTCGACGATTGCCAGACAGGCGGGATGGTGAACCGGTGCTTCGAAGGCGCAGCACGCGTTCCTGCATCCGGCCTGAGGCCGGCCGCCGTCTTGCGCGATGCCAAGCACGACGACGTAGGGAGCGTGGTGGACATCGTCGGCCATGGTGATCATCATTGCTGACCGTGCCCGCAGTGTCGATCCGGTCCCACAAGACCACATTTGTCACGAGGGACAGATGTACCGACGTTGTAGTGATGTGCCCAGTGCTGGTCCTGACTTCGCTGATTCTGTGATAGCAACACCCTTCGTGTCTGAGCCGCAGGAAGTCCCAGCGGTCTCCATGTCGAAAGGCGAACGCCGACGTCAGGAGATCATTGACGTGGCGCTCAGATTGTTCGCCGTCAACGGCTTTCAATCTACGGGGTTGATCTCGATCGCTCGAGAAGTCGGTTTGACCCACGCCGGCATCCTTCATCATTTCGGTACCAAGGTTCGCCTGCTCGAAGCCGTGGTGCGCGAACGGGATGCGTTTGCGTCGCTCTTTGAACGCTGGTTCGCATCCGCGCCAGGGCTCGAGCCGATCGAGAAGTTGGTCGAATTCGCGGAGATCGTGATCGATCGCCCATTGGTTATCCAATTGATGTCGAACCTTGTTGTCGAGAACCTCGACGAGGATGCGCCATTGAGGGGGTATTTCCTCGAGCGAGATGAGCGGGTGCGATCGGTGATTGCCGAGAGGTTCGTGGAGGCCCAGCGCGCTGGAGAGATGCGCGAGGACGTGAACGCGATGTCGATTGCGCGAGGAGTTCTGGCGTTCACCATCGGGGCAAACGCGCAGTGGCTCGTTGACCGAGACGACGACATTCTGATGCGCATGTATGCCGGATTTGGTCGGATCCTCTTGCAACAGATCAGAACGTGACGCTCACAAGGTTCGTTCGAATCGACTCCATCGATGGATGCCGTGGTTGCTGTCTTCGTGCGGAGCAGCGATCAGTTCGACCGGGTGGTTGAACCTCGAGTCGAACTCGCGTTGGAGGCGACGCTGGATTGTCTCCTCGCCGACCCGCATCCACGCGTCAAGCGACTCCCATACGAACACCAGGGTGACCTCGCCAGGCTTGGTGTCATCAAGCCACACCTCTTTCGAGACGAACGGCACTCGATCGAATCTAGGCAGAAGTGCTTCACCCAGTGTCCACACCTCGTGGTCGACGTTGAGGAAGTCGTTCACGACCGCCGGATCCATCCGGAAGACGAGTACCTCGACTGGAAGGCGCTCGTTCCTGGTGTAGGAGAAGGGAGCGGTCATTCGACCGGAGCAGCGGGTGCGCTCAATACGGAACCGGCAAATCCGGCTGTGACGGCATCGACGTCTAGTCCGAGCTCAGCGATCTGATCGAGGGTTCGTCGTCCAGAGAGTGCCCGTAGGAGGTCCCACGGGTCGATTGCTCTCGAGGTGAGAGTGGCTACGAGCTCGGGTTGGTGCTCCCGGCGGCCATCGAGCAGAAAGTTGAGACCGATCGTGACCGCATCCGAGTTCCGTTCCCCAGGCACGCCAAGTGCCGCTCGCAGATCATGTTCGTGGGTCACCGAATCCATCACGATTCGGGCGTTCACCGGAGCGGGAATGTGTGGAAGCGCAGCATCGAACGCCGCAGCGTTTGTTTCAAGTGAGTCTGCGAGGTCGGCGAGGCTGTCGCCCCGATGCCGTTCGACTTGAGCTGCGGTCCACGCGGCCGAGCCGGCCCCCTCGACTCGGCCGGCGAGGACATCTTCAGCAAGCCCGGCCACGTGGGCGGCGAGATCGGCCACCGTCCATCCGGGACAGGCGAGAACCGGTGTGGTGCAGTCTTCGGTGGAGGCATTCCGCAAGAGCGACACGATCCGTTCCCGCACGCCGGCGTATGCAGTGGGGACCGACGGTGGTGCTGCGTCGTGGGACATGGAGTTGAGTATGGCAGAGGGGCTCAGGTGCCCGTCCATGTCGTGTGCCGGCAGTCACACGGAGCAAACTGGTGCGATGGCGTATAACTCAACAGGTTTGGTTGTCCACGACGCTGATGCCCACATCATGGAGACACCGAATTGGCTGCGTGATCATGCCGATCCGGCCATTCGTGATCGGCTTGTCGCTCTGTCCTATCCGGGCGGTAACGAACTGGTGCAGTCGGCCGTTCTCAACGAGGATCAGGACGACCTTGGTCGTGGATTCGATCGGCTCGCCGAACAACATCGCTCAGAGGAATATCGGGCAGTTGAGGAAACCGAGTTGATGTTGCGCAAGAACTTCGCAGCAACGGGTTCCTTCATTGCCGAAGATCGACCTCGTGCACTCGACATGTTGGGTTTTGCTAGCCAGCTGGTGTTCAACACGTTCCATAATGCGCTCCTTCACGACTGGGAGCACAGTGGCGACATCGACTTCGCCATCGGAGCGGCCCAAGCGCACAATCGCGGCATGACCGAGTTCTGTTCGGTCGATTCACGATTGTTGTCGTCGTTGTACGTGCCACTCGCCGATATCGATCGGGCTCCCTCGTTGGCGGCAGAGGCAATCGAGATGGGCGCGGGGGCGCTTCTTATTGCTTCGGGCTGCCCTCCGACGCATTCGCATAGTCACGTCGGCCTTGATCCGGTGTGGGCACAGGCGGCCGATGCAGGGGTGCCGATCGTGTTCCACGTGGGTGGAACCGGCCAACTCCTCGATCCGAACTACTTCAACAACGGTCTTCCGGTGCCCCCTGACTTCCATGGCGGCGCAGAGAATTTCCGGTCGGTTGACTACATGGCGATTCCGGTGAAGCCTGCTCAGACATTGGCAACGATGATCTTCGATGGGGTGTTCGAGCGGTTCCCAACGCTGAAGGTTGGGGTGATCGAGATGGGTGCGATCTGGGTGCCGTCGTGGATGCGCCAATTGGAGTCGGCAATGGACGCGTTCTCTCGGCACGAGGAGCGCTTGCAGAATCTGTCATTGCGCCCGAGCGAGTACGTGAAGCGCCAGATGCGATTCACCCCGTATCCAACCGAGGACGTCGGTTGGATCATCGAGCAGGCCGGGAGCGAGATCCCGATGTTCTCGAGTGATTACCCCCATGTCGAGGGCGGTCGTCGGCCAATCGAACGGTTCGAGCGGTCGCTCGAAGGGGTGTCCGCGTCAGCTCGGGAGGCGTTCTATGCGCATAATTTCGACGACCTGATGAACGGACGACTTGGCGCAGTACTCGCTGCCTGACGGGTTGGATGTCAGGTCACACGGTGGCGAGTTCTGCGCGAGCCTTCAGTGTGTGCAGTTGACGGCGCAGCATGAATCCGTCGCCGGGCCCGAGCAGGCGATGAGCGATCAGGCGACCGCCGGGTAGGCGAATCTGTGACCTGACTCTGGTGACGAGACGGGTCGTCTCGGCGACTCGATCAAGCCGATAGGAGAGGGTGAAGTCGATTCGGCGGGGAGTTCTCGTTGGACTCCCGAGGACGAGCACGAAGGTGTGG